>JAAYHZ010000113.1 GCA_012744235.1 Clostridiaceae bacterium | reverse complement strand
TCTCGTTTGCCGGAAATTCGACGTATTCTTCAGACGGACATTCAAGCGGCTTACGAGGGAGACCCTGCGGCAATGTCCACGGAGGAAATCATTTTAAGTTATCCTTCCATCGATGCGGTCAGCATTTATCGAATTGCCCACGAGCTTTACGAGATGGAAATACCCATCATACCGAGGATCATGACGGAGTATGCCCACCAACGAACGGGTATTGACATCCATCCCGGAGCCCATATCGGGGAATACTTCTTTATCGACCACGGTACCGGTGTGGTTATCGGGGAGACCTGCCACATCGGAAACCATGTAAAGATCTATCAGGGCGTAACCTTAGGAGCCAAAAGCTTTAAGCTGGATGAGCACGGAAACCCGGTAAAAGGAATCAAACGGCATCCGGATATCCAAGACAACGTTGTTATCTACGCCGGAGCTACCATTTTAGGAGGAGAAACGGTGATCGGCCACGACTCCATTATCGGAGGGAATGTTTGGCTTATCGAGTCGGTACCCCCCTATTCCATCGTGTACAACGGACAGCCTCTGCCGGTGATCAAGCAAAAGAATCCGGAGAAGAATCATAAAAAAGAATAAGGAGAGGGTTTCGTCTTTCTTATTGACAAATCATTTACGAAAAGTATATAGTATAGTAACGGAACAAAGGAGTTCCGGCATGTAAAATCATGCTCGAGCTCCTTTGTTTTTTTTATACGAATTTTGAATGGAAGCCTTTGTTACCGGAAGGATGATTCTATATGAAACGATACCTTGTATTGGAAAACGGCATGACTTTCGCAGGTGAAGCCTTCGGCGCATCCTCGGACGTTATTGCGGAAATCGTTTTTACCACCGCAATGACCGGATACGTGGAAACGTTGACGGATTTGAGCTATACCGGGCAAGCGGTAGTACAAACCTTCCCCCTTATTGGAAATTACGGCGTTATGCCGGAGGATGCGGAAAGCGAAAAAATCAGCGTGTCCGCATATATCGTAAGAGAATATTGCCTCACCCCGTCCAACTTTCGAAGCCGGCTTGATCTGGACAGCTATTTAAAGCGGCACGGCATTCCGGGTATCCGGGGCATCGATACCCGTGCGCTGACCCGGGTGCTTCGAAATTATGGAACCATGAACGGCATGATCACCGATGACTTGAAAAAGGCGGACACGGAATCCATAAAGCGTTATCGGATCGAAAAGCCGGTTGCAGAGGTGAGTACGGATAAAATTCGATTTTTGGAAGACAACGGAAGCAAAAAAATAGCGTTGTTGGATTTCGGGGTCAAAGAAAATATTATACGGTCGTTGCAAAGGCGTAAATGCGATATCTATGTTCTTCCTCACAATACCTCGGCACGAGAGATTTTAAGCCTTCGTCCCGACGGGATCTTTCTGACGAACGGACCCGGAGATCCTACGGACAATCGGGATGTGATCGATACTTTGAAGGCTTTGCTTCCGTATCGTATCCCTACCATGGGTATTTGCTTAGGACATCAGCTTTTGGCTCTTGCCAACGGTTTTAAAACCGAAAAGCTGAAATTCGGGCACCGCGGTGCAAACCATCCCGTTCGAAATACGAAAAACGGCAAAGTATATATTACGTCCCAAAACCACGGGTATGCCGTCGTATCGGACAGCATACAACCCTCCGTTGCCGAGGAATGGTTTGTCAATGTAAATGACTTTTCCAATGAAGGCCTTCTATACAAAAACACGCCCGCTTTTTCGGTGCAGTTTCATCCCGAGGCCTGCGGGGGGCCGCAGGATACGGCCTTTTTGTTTGATGAATTTATGAAGCTTATGGAGGTTCCAAATGCCGAAAGATAAGAATATTCAAAGGGTTTTGGTGGTAGGCTCCGGTCCCATTGTTATCGGTCAGGCGGCGGAATTTGATTATGCCGGTACGCAAGCCTGCAGGGCGCTGCGTGAAGACGGAATCGAGATCATTTTGGTCAACTCCAATCCCGCTACCATTATGACCGACCCTTCCATGGCGGACAAAATCTATATTGAGCCTCTGACCTTAACGACAATAAAGCGAATTATCGAAAAGGAAAAGCCCGACAGCATTTTGTCAGGGTTGGGCGGCCAAACGGCCCTTAACCTTTGCATGCAGCTCGCTCGGGACGGCTTTTTGGAAAAGCATCATGTTCGCCTTTTGGGCTCTTCCCCGGAATGCATACGACGTTCGGAGGACAGACAGCTTTTTAAGGAAACCATGCTCTCCATCGGCGAGCCCTGTATACCGTCGGAGACGGCCGTGACTTGCGAGGAAGCGGTATCCTTTGCACAAAAAATCGGTTACCCCGTGATTGTCCGTCCCGCTTTTACCCTTGCCGGCTCGGGGGGAGGAATCGCCGAAAACGATGAAGAATTACGGGAAATTGCAAAGAACGGCCTGGCTTTATCGCCGATTCGGCAGGTTTTGATAGAAAAGAGCGTAGCCGGATGGAAGGAAATCGAGTACGAAGTCATCCGGGACGGAGCCGGCAATGCGGTTACGGTTTGCTCCATGGAAAACTTTGATCCTGTGGGTATTCATACCGGCGACAGCATTGTAATTGCACCGGCGGTGACCCTTTCGGATAAAGAATACCAGATGCTGCGCAGTGCAGCCATCAAAATCGTATCGGCGTTAGGCGTGGAGGGGGGCTGCAATTGCCAGTTTGCTTTGGATCCGAATTCCTTCGAATACGCGGTTATCGAAGTCAATCCCCGAGTTTCCCGCTCCTCCGCCTTAGCTTCCAAAGCAACCGGATACCCCATTGCCAAGGTGGCAACGAAAATCGCCATCGGTTATCGATTGGATGAAATACAAAATGCCGTTACCGGCTCCACCTATGCTTCTTTTGAGCCTGCTTTAGACTATGTGACGGTGAAGCTTCCACGGTGGCCCTTTGACAAGTTTGTATACGCAAGCCGTAGCTTAGGTACACAGATGAAGTCTACCGGGGAGGTTATGGCGATTGCAGACAGCTTTGAAGCGGCGCTTTTAAAAGCCGTTAGGGGAGCGGAAATTTCCTCCGATACCTTAAGCTTACCGAGGATTTCGCAGCTTTCCTCGGAAGACCTGCGTCAAGGCTTAAAAAAAGCCACCGACGAGCGGCTTTTTATGATCTATGAAGCCTTAAAAAGAAAAATATCGATAGACGAGATATTCGAATTGACGAAAATCGATCGATGGTTTCTTTCCAAGATCGAAAACCTGGTACGCTTTGAAAACTCCATTCAAGGCCGGAGGCTTTCCTTTGAGGAATATGTAACCGCGAAAAAATTCGGATATACCGATAACGCGATCCGTAAGCTTTCCGGATACGAAACGGATTACTCCTTATCCCCGGTGTACAAGATGGTGGACACCTGTGCCGGAGAGTTTGAAGCCCAAACCCCTTATTTTTACTCCGGCTACCGGCTTCCCGAAGAAGGCGGTGAAAACGAAGCGGATAACGTAAATGCCGACGGCAAAAGGACCGTTATCGTCCTCGGCTCGGGTCCGATTCGAATCGGGCAGGGCATCGAATTTGACTATGCTGCGGTCCATTGCGCGTATGCGTTGCGCAAGCTTGGATACCGGGTAGTCATTATCAACAACAACCCGGAGACGGTATCCACCGACTTTGATATGTCCGACCGGTTGTATTTTGAACCCCTTTATCCCGAAGACGTTCTTCATATAATCCGGCAGGAAAAACCCTTGGGGGTTGTGGTCGCTTTCGGCGGACAGACCGCCATTAAGCTTACGAAAACGCTAAAAAGTGAAGGGATCAATATCGTAGGAACCTGTGCCGACAGCATCGATATGGCGGAGGACCGGGAGCGCTTCGACGCTCTTTTGGAGCGGCTTCATTTATTGCGTCCGAAAGGCTTTACGGTACGTACAAAAGAGGAAGCAAAGGCTGCGGCAAAAAAGCTGGGCTATCCCGTACTTTTGCGTCCATCCTATGTATTGGGCGGACAGAACATGACCATCGCCTTTTCAGACGCGGATACGGAAGAATTCATGCGGATCATACTGGAACGGGGCATCGAGAATCCGGTACTCATTGACAAATACATTTCCGGCAGGGAAATTGAGGTGGATGCCATATACGACGGAACCGACGTGCTGATCCCCGGCGTTATGGAGCATATTGAACGGGCCGGCATTCATTCGGGGGACAGTATTGCCGTTTATCCCGCAACCCACATCTTTGACCCTATTGCCGAAAAATTGATTGATATAACCAAACGGCTTTGCGAAGGCTTGAATGTAACGGGAATTGTCAATATCCAATTCATTGTGAAGGAAGATGAAATATATATTATTGAGGTCAATCCCCGTGCATCCCGAACGGTTCCCTTTTTAAGCAAGATTACCGGGATTCCGATGGTGGAGCTGGCCATGCGAGTGAGCTTGGGCGAAAAACTAAAGAATATGCCTTACGGCAGCGGGATTTACAAAACCTCACCGTATACCGCCGTAAAGGTACCGGTTTTCTCCTTTGAAAAGCTTATGGATTTGGATACCCAGTTAGGCCCCGAGATGAAATCCACCGGCGAAGTGATGGGAATCGGCAGAAATCTGTCGGAAGCGCTGTATAAGGGGCTTGTGGCCGCGGGATATAAAATGGTCAAATCCGGCGGGATTTTAATCACGGTTCGGGACTCGGATAAAAACGATATCATGGATGTGGCAAAGAAATTTGACGCATTGGGGTTTACGCTATATGCAACGGCAGGCACGGCGGAGGTCCTCAAAAGGTCCGGCCTTGCCGTTGCAACGGTAAAAAAGATCCACGAAAGCGATGACAACTGCAGCACGCTATTGGACAGCGGCAAGGTAAAATACATTCTTTCCACCTCCGCAAAAGGGCGTATTCCTGCACGGGACAGCGTGAAGCTTCGCCGAAAGGCCGTATCCTTAGGCATTCCGTGCCTTACCTCCGTGGATACGGCTATGGCTTTGGCGGACAGTCTTTTGAGCCGTTACAGCGAAATCAATACCGAGCTTGTGAATATTCGCAAAATGCGAACCGAACGGTTCCGCCTGCCTTTTACCAAAATGCAGAGTGCGGGTAACGACTATATTTACATCGATTGCTTTGATAATCCGGTCTCTTCCCCCGAATCGTTGTCGGTCTACCTGTCCGATCGCCACTACGGTGTGGGCGGAGACGGCATCGTTTTGATCGAACCTTCGGAAATAGCCGATGCCAAAATGCGAATGTTTAACTTGGACGGCAGCGAAGGCCTTATGTGCGGCAATGCCATTCGGTGTGTGGGAAAATATTTGTATGATATAAAAAAGATGCGCAAAAAAACAATGAGGATTGAAACCTTAAGCGGAATCAAAACCTTATCGTTAATAACAAAAGACGATAAAGTGGCCAAGGTGGCGGTGGATATGGGAAGCCCGGAATTAAAGCCTGAAAAAATCCCCGTAAGGCATTCGGGGGATGCGGTTATTGCGTATCCCTTGCAAGTGGAAGATGAAGTATACGGAATCACCTGTGTTTCCATGGGAAACCCCCATTGCGTAGTTTTCCGGAACGTCATCGATACTCTTAATCTTCAAACCTTAGGTCCCTTGTTTGAAAACCACCCCTTCTTTCCGGAGCGTGTCAATGCCGAATTTGTGCAAATTCTCGACGAAAGAACGATCAAAATGCGGGTGTGGGAACGGGGCAGCGGAGAAACCTTGGCCTGCGGCACCGGCGCCTGTGCCGCCGTTGTGGCGGCTACGCTAAACGGATACTTACCGAAAGGAAAGGATATTCG
>JAAYHZ010000112.1 GCA_012744235.1 Clostridiaceae bacterium | reverse complement strand
GCATACGAGCTGATGCATCATCCCGTACGGCGTGAAGCGGTTATGATAAACGATGCTCCTTGGGAAGGCAACGGATGGATACATACGTGTGTACTTGAGGATAACGGTATCTTTCGGATGTATTATATAACCATGCCCATGTGGAATGAAGAGCTTACGGCATACGGTCCTCCGTTTCGACACAGCTGCTATGCGGAAAGCACGGACGGTATACATTGGACGAAGCCGAGGGTTGGCGACTTTATGTTTCGGGGCAGCTATGACAACAATATTATAACCGATAAAAGCCTTACTTCTTTTGATGTACTGATTGATCCGAATCCCGATTGTCCTCCGGATGAAAAGTATATGGCGATTATTGCAAAAAAGGCGGAAAAAGGATCCGAGCTTTATTGCATGTTTAGCGGAGACGGGGTCCATTTTCGCGACGGCTATATGATTTCGAATAAAGGTTGGGTTAATCCTTTTGATTCGCATAACACGCTGAATTGGGATCCCCATCGAAAAAAATACGTTTGTTATTGTCGGGATGTTCAGGTTACGGATCGTGTGATTGTTCATGACTTTTTTCCGTTTAACGAATGGATGCGTAACAAAAGAGCGATCTGGCGTATTGAATCTAATGATTTTCGTAACTGGAGCGATCCCGAATTCATCGATTACGGAGATTCGCCTTACGGTTTCGAAATGTACACAAACGGAATTATGCCTTATCCTCGTGCCGACCACATTTATATCGGTTTGCCCATGCGATATTATGAACGCCCGGAATGGACTCCGACTTATGACCGATTATGCGGCAGCGAGCATCGCAAGTGGCGTATGCAGCGCGGCAAACGTTTCGGCTTGGCCCTTACCGACGCATTATTCATGTGCTCTCGAGACGGAAAAACTTTTAAGCGGTGGGATCAAGCCTTCATGACACCGGGTCCGGAAAGCCCGTATGCTTGGATTTACGGCGATTGCAGCTTAACTCACGGTATTTTGGCAACGGACACGATTGTAAAAGGTGAGGACAAAGAGCTGTCCATGTATGTCACGGTCAATAACTGGACGGATCAACCGCAGCAAATGTATCGCTATACGCTGCGTATGGACGGATTTATAAGCCGCCGAGCCGATTTTGAAAAGCGTTTGCTGGTCACCAAGGCCTTTACCTTCGAGGGCAGTAAATTATCCGTAAACTTTTCCACCTCAGCCATAGGCTATATCCGAATTATAATCGAAGATATTTACGGAAATCCCATAGACGGTTATACCGGTTACGAGCTTTTTGGAGACAGTACGGACCGTTATGTAGACTTTCCTTCGCCTCTTGAAGCCTTAAACGGGAAACCCATACGAATGAGGATAGAAATGCGCGATGCGGATATCTATTCGTTTAAATTTGACAAGTAACGGCCGAATACACCGATATGGAAAAAGGGGGAATTTTCATCCCCCTTTTCAAATTTATTCACATTCTTTCGATTAAACCTTGTCTACATCCACCCATGTTCTTTCTGCCGCGGACAACTGTACGGCGTCCAAGATTTGGCAGCACTTGACTCCGTCATAAAAGTTCGGAACGCAAGGCTTATCATGGTAAACGCTTTGAATAAATTCGTACAATTCGTGAACAAAGGTGTGCTCATAGCCGATGACATGCCCTACCGGCCACCAATGGCCTGCATAAGGATGAACGGCTTCCGTAGCCTGAATCAAACGGAAGCCTTGAAGGCCTGCAGGGTCGCTTACGTTGTAATATTGCAGCTCGTTCATTCTTTCGAATTCAAACCGAACGCTGCCTTCGGACCCGTTGACTTCAAAAGCCATGCCGTTTTTATGTCCCGCCGCGAAACGAGTGGCTTCAAAGGTACCCAACGCACCGTTTTCAAATTCGCACAGGAACAAGGAAGCATCGTCCACCGTTACCGGCAGCTTTTTCTCTTGCCCCGTTTTCGTTGCGGACAAGCCGGTCATGTTTAAGGCCTCCGGACGTTCCTTTACGAAGGTTTTGGTAATTCCAATCACCGATTTGAAATCTCCTACCAAGAAACGTGCCAAATCGATGAGATGGGATCCCAAATCTCCGTGAGAGCCGGATCCGGCGACGTTTTTGTCCGTTCTCCAGGCGGCCGGAAATTCCGGGTCCAAAAGCCAGTCCTGAAGATACGTTCCTCGGAAATGATATATTTTCCCCAGCTTTCCTTCCGCGATTAACTGCTTGGCCAATTGAACCGCCGGTGCAAAGCGATAGTTGAAACCGATTTGGTGCTTAATACCGGCCTTTTCCGCTTCCTTCAGCATTACTCGCGCTTCGGTAACGTTCATGGCTAGCGGTTTTTCGCAAAAGATGTGCTTTTTGTTCTTGGCCGCTTCAACGGCAATGTCTTTATGGGTATTGTTGGGCGTGGTTATGTCGATGACGTCAATGTCGTCTCTTTTTATAAGGGCTTCCCAAGAGGTCTCGTAGCTTGCCCAACCGAATTTTTCGGCGGCTTGCTTTACGCCGGCTTCGTCTCTGCCGCATATGGCCGTAAGATTTGCTTGAAGGGTAGGATCAAAAAACATATTGACCTTCTTCAGGGCGTTGCTGTGGGCTTTCCCCATAAATTTGTATCCGATCAAACCGAAATTCAAACCGTTTTTTGCTACGCCCATGTCATCTCACCTTTCCCTCTGAATACCAAAACTTCTTTTAAGAAGCGGACGGCTTTTTCCAAGCCTTCTTCCGGACTCATGAGGCTGTCTTCGTGTTCGATGCTCAGTACGTCGTCGTAGCCGATCATTCGCAGATTGCTGATGATGTCGTTCCATACTTGGTAGCTGTGTCCGTATCCTACGGAACGGAAAATCCAAGAACGGTTGATTTCGTCGGAATAGTGTTTGGTATCTAATACGCCGTTCACTGCGGTATTATACGGATCAACACCGGTATCTTTGGCATGGAAATGATATATGGCGCCTTTCAGTTTCCTAATGGAAGCCACCGGATCGATTCCTTGCCAGAAAAGATGGCTCGGATCGTAGTTGGCTCCGATGGTTTCTCCTACGGCGTTTCTTAACTTCAAAAGGGTTTCGGGATTGTATACGCAAAAGCCGGGATGCATTTCCAGAGCGATTCTTGTAACACCGTGGTCGTTGGCAAACTTCACGGCTTTTTCCCAGTAAGGTATTAAAACTTCGTTCCATTGGTATTCCAAGATCTTCAGAAAATCATCCGGCCAAGGGCAGGTTACCCAGTTGGGATACTTTGCACCCGGATGATCTCCCGGGCATCCGGAGAAGGTGATCACACGATCAATACCCAGCTTTTCCGCCAAAAGAACCGTCTTTTCAAAATCGTGGTTGAACTTGCCTGCAATATCCTTTTGAGGATGTACGGGATTTCCGTGGCAGCTTAATGCACTGATCTCCAAGTCGTATTTTTTTACGGTATCCAAGAATTGCGTGCACAGTTTGTCGTCCTTCAGCAAGACTTCGGGATTGCAGTGAGCATTGCCCGGATATCCGCCGGCTCCGATTTCCACTGCCTGAACACCCAGACCCGATAAATATTCCAATGTCTGCTCAAAAGGTTTACCCGAGAACAGAACGGTAAAAACACCTAGCTTCATAAAAAAACCCTCCTTATTTTATCATTCTAATATCATTCCCAATAAATCGGTAAGCTAAAAAATCCCCTGCAATACGAGAAGCGATTCTTTCGGTATACATGGTGTACAAGTCCTTGATACCGCTGTTGGTGACCAAAATCATTTTGCAAGGGAATGAAAGGTCGTTGTTTTTACGGATTTCCAAAATACTGAGAAGCTGCGCATATCTGGATTCGGTTAGCTTCTCGGTTCCCATATCGTCCACAACCAACAGATTGCACTGCTTGATTGCGGTATAGTCTTCGGAATCGATATCCTTGTTCAATAAATAGCTTTGGGTAATTTCAAAAAGCATGGGAGCGGTGGTTACATAGGCGGAGTAGCCTTTTAAAAGCACTTCATATACTACACAGTTGGCCATGAACGTTTTACCGAGCCCCGTGCCCCCGGTAAAAAGCATGTTTTTCGTTTCGGGCTTGTGAATGCCGTTAATAAATTCATGGCATTTTTCCCGAATGGCCATGATGTGTTCCCGAGGAGATTTTTTCGTTCCGTAAAGCTCCGGATTCGGCTCGTTAGAAAAAAGCTCCGGATTGAATTTTGTAAAGTTTTGAATACCGAATATCTTGTAATCCGGCTCCTTTTCAATAACCCGTTTGACGATATCCGTATAGCAGGAACAGCGGTCCCCGGATCTTTCAATAAAGCCGGTGTCTTGGCACTTCCCGCAGTTGTATTGGACATTCAAATAGTCTTCCGGATAAGAATGCTCCTTCAGCAGCTCTTTTATCTTGGTCTCGTTCTTTTGAAAAGCCAATTGCGTAATTTTTTCGGCTTCTTCCGCGGAGATCTCACCTTTTAGAATCTGCTTGGAGTAGTCAATACCGATACGGGACAAATCGAAAAAAGCCGATTTTAATTCCGGAATTTCTTTTATCAATTGCTTTTTTCTTTTTTCAGCCGACTCAATGGCTTGCTTTTGCAGTCGCCGATACTCCTCGTTGACTAATCGGTGAATCAATCTCATTCCTTATAGCTCCTCATACAAACTCTCAAGAAATTCTTTATCGTACTGTCTTTGAGCGAAATTATCCATTTGCTGCGGTTTTTTCGCAGCATCGGCTTTGGTATCCTCCGGCTTGTCCTTTTGCTTTTTCAAGCCTTCGGCTTCCAACATATCCTGAATAGATTTTACGTCCTTTAGGTTTTTCTTGTACCAGTCGGAAATAATCTTGTCAAAGTAATTAATATTCGGATTGGTGATTTTCGCCGTGTTTTGCAAAGCCAAGTCAATCACGTCAAAATCGTATCCGTAATCCATAATCCATTTTTCAACGATTTTCTCCTCGTATTCCGTCAAATTCCTGTAAAGACGAAGCTTTTTGGATATTCGTTCGGATATTTGGGACACTTTGCTTCGTGATTTTAAATAGCTTTGCAAATCCAAATCCGTTTTGATATTTCTGGAATACCAGTCCTCCGCCACTTTGGAGATATAGCTGTTGTTGCTCAATGCGTTTCTTTCATGGCATATGTGAAACAGCTGGTACATGACATCGGCATCGAATTTGTATTTTTCAAACCAAGTCCCGATATCGCTGTACCAGGAAATACCCATAACACCTTGAAAAAACTCGTTGTTAATGGCCCGAATAACCATTTCCTGCTCTTTTGTCATTTTCCACTTGGCTTTCTTGGTATCCTGCTTATTCTCAATGTACTTTTGGACCTCTTTGTCTTTTATGTCGGTAAGGACGTAAATTTTCTTGTCCAATGCAGCCAAGCCGTTTTCCAAAAAGAAGACAAAAGCGTCTTTTACCTTCTCGATGCTCATGTTCAGACCGCAGGCAATGGCGTTTTCGTTTATGGGTTTATTGTATTTGTCTAGGAACAAGCAATATATGTACACCTTAAAATAGTCGGAGTCCATTTGCGATGCGTATTGATTGATAAAAATATCCGGAACCGGGGTATCGGAATACAGCATCTTTTTTGCAATATTAAAACCTTTTATTTCCATTTATACCACCCTACTAAATAAAATGACTGAAGAAGCAAGTAAACGTACACCCGATTTATATTCTAATGCTTTTCTTAAAGTTTTCCGGATTCAATCCGCTTAAGGCTTCGTCTGTAAACAATCCGTCTTTTCTAATCAGCTTTCCGTCAAAATAAATGGAGCCTCCTCCGTAAGCGGGAGTATGGCATTGAATAATATCCCAATGGATGGAAGAAACATTATCACCGCCGGAACCGGGTGTGAAGTGAATGCTTCCGGTCATTTTTTCATCGAACAAAGTGTCCGTTATGTGTCGGTCCATATAGGGGTTGACGCCGATGGCAAACTCTCCGATATACCTTGCACCGGGGTCAATGTCCAACACTTTATTTATGCGCTCCGTATCGTTGGCGGTCGCACGAACGATTTTACCGTCCTTAAAGGTAAAGGATATGTTTTGGTAGGTAAAGCCGTGAAAATTGCTGGGTACGTTATACGTAATCGTTCCGTTTACCGACTCTTTGATCGGTGCCAAGCAAATTTCTCCGTCGGGAATATTGGCTTTTCCGCAGCATATGCCGCTTTCCCTGCCTTTAATGGAAAATTCCAAATCCGTATCCTTTGCAACGATTCGTACACGGTCGGTTTTGTCCATCAATTCTTTTAACGGCAGCATGAGCTCTCTTAGCTTTTCATAGTCCAAGCCGCATACGGCAAAATAGTAGTCCTCGAAAGCCTCCGTACTCATGCCCGCCTGCTGGGCCATAGAAGATGAAGGATAGCGCAGTACGCACCATTTCGTATGCTTTACCCGATGTTCAAGATGAAGCCTGCCGTAAAATTCGTTGTATAAATTCATTTTATCTTCGGGGACATCGGACAATTCCGTAATGTTGTTCGATTTTCTTACGGCGATATAGGCGTTCATATCCTGCATACGCAAAAGCTCGTATTTGAATAAAGCGTCCATCTGTTCTTTTGTAGCGTTCATTAAAAGAGCTCTTTTGATGGTATTGGATTCCTGATTGACAAAAGGAATACCGCCCGCCTCGTAAGCGGCCTCCACCAAAGCCACCGCAAAATCGTCGGCATGGTCGTATATGTCGATGAGTATTTTCTCACCTTTTTGTAAGTTAACCGAATACCGGATCAATCGTTGGGCCAGCTGCTGAATTCTCGGGTCACGCATAAATAAATCTCCTTTATAAGCCTTTTCCTGCTAGACAAGCGCTAATATTATACTATCACAATCGAATTCCGTGTGCAATTCGCCCGGTCTTTTTTGTCATAACGGTGCGAATTCACGAGAAAGGAGTTGAAAAAAAGGGGGAAATGATGTTTTGACGGTAAAAATCTAAAGGAAAAGCGAAATGAAATATAATGGAAATCAAAAAAAACAATTGATTTTTTTTTGGTTTTGTATTATTATAATCCATGCCGTTATCATGTGCCCATGGCTCAATTGGATAGAGCACTCGGCTACGGACCGAGGGATTAGGGGTTCAAGTCCTCTTGGGCACGCCACGAAAAGAGAAGCAAAACATGTGCTTCTCTTTTTTGCTATAAAAAATCTTTAATAGACCGGTTTGAAGATCGGTTCCGCAAATATAGAGAAATAATGATTACCGTTCCGCGATTCTCACAGGCAATAAAAGAGGTCAAAAAAATGATGCAAACGAACAGCCGTCTTTTCATTCTGAAAGATACCATATCGAATCATCCTTTTTTGTATGATATATGTTAACATGAAGGTGTATTCGATACTATGAAAGCTGTCAATATATCGGAAGAAAGGATGGGTTTTACGATGAATATCCGTATTTTAACCATCTCGCCTACCGTGTTTCTTAAGACGATTAACGGCGAGCTCAAGCAGTTGATCAGGATAACCTTTTGGAACGGCCAAGAAGCGGCAAAAGGCAATTTGTCGGTTCATGTCGGCCGCGAGCACTTAATATATCCTCTATCCGATATCAAGCAAGGGGAATGCGTTCAAGAGGTCTTTATCCCGCTTTTAAAAGAAAAAACAAAGGTCGTATTCCTATTGGCAATTAACGATTCGGTGGCGGACCGTAAAGAAATATGTATGGATCCTCCGAGAAAATGGGTTGTCCATGTGGTACAGCTTTCACACCACGACGCGGGATATACCGATTTGCCTTCAAGAGTTTTAAAGGAGCATTACGAGTCGCTGGACAAGGCCATCGATATGGCGGAGAGCACCGAGGATTTTCCCGATGATGCAAAATTCAGAATTGTGATTGAGCAAGCATGGTCGATCGACCGTTTCATCAAGAATGCTCCCGATTCAAGAAAAGCAAAAATGATAGAGCTGTTACGTTCCGGAAGATTTGAGCTTACGGCATTGTTCGGCAATATGACCACCGAAATTTGCGGCCACGAGGTGTTAGCAAGATCCGTTTACCATGCTTTCGGACTTCAAAGAAAATACGGCATTCCCATTGTTTCTGCGGAGCACAACGATATTACGGGGATAAGCCGGGGTTTATCCCAAGTACTTACCGAGGCGGGCATAAAAATATTCTGTCCGGGCATTCCGAATTACTACGATTGGGGATCCATGAAGCTGCAATCCATTTGGGATCAAAAAAGAATTTTCGGACATGAAGGACCCGGCGCCTTTTGGTGGGAGGCTCCTTCCGGTAAAAGGGTACTTTTTTGGTGCAACAACTCCGGCAACGGAGGCGACGTAAGGGCATCCATGCCGGATCTGGCGGGGCGGCTTTGGGAGCTTTCGGCTTCCGATTATCCGTATTCCGTCATTCGCTGGCCGGTGACAAGCGGCGCCAGAGACAATGCTCCGTATATCGAAGGATATGCCCAAAAGATAAAAGAATGGAATGAAAAGTGGGATTATCCGCACCTGATATGCAGCACCAATGCCAAATTTTACGAAGATATTAAAAACCGGCTGACTGAGGATCTTCCGGTTTTCCGCGGTGAGCTTGCGGGGCAGGACTATCCCGTAGGGGCGATTTCCACCGCCGCGGCAACGGCCGTTGCCAGGCAAACGCATTCGTCGTTGATATCCGCCGAGAAATTGGCAACCGCTGCGACACTTTGTATAAATTGGCCCGACCAAAGCGAGCAAATATCCGAAGCGTACGAGGATGCGCTTTGGTACGGCGAGCATACATGGGGTTATCACTTTCCGTGCGGTCCCGCCGTGAAGGCTTCGGAATACGAAAAAACTCTTCATGCTTATAAATCGGCGGCATTGGCTCACGAGGTACTGAACAAGGCCATGGCCGGCATCGCGGATGCGGTAAAAAAAGAAGAGGACGGCCTTTATCTTGTGGTTTTCAATACACTGTCCTTTGAAAGAACCGCTCCCGTACGCGCTCCTTTAAGAGAATTCGATAACATCGGAAGCACCATGAAGACCGTTCCTCCCGAAGAGGATGAAAAAGGAGCGGGCTACCAAAAGGGAGTCCTTTTATATGTGCGCTGGCATGTAAACCCGGGATTGTTCGTTACGGAAGGAAAATTCGACCTTGTTGACGTATCGACCGGTGAAATCGTACCCTTTCAAATATTGGATATTGAAGATTCTTCGGATACGGTGCCTTATGCGGCGGAACGGACGGGATTAGGCTCCGGAACAAAAAGATTAGGCCTGTTTGAGGATCCCATAGGGTTGAAAAAGGACCTGTGCTTTATCGCAAAAAACGTACCTCCGATGGGATATAAGGCTTATCGATTGACGCCGAGGACAACACGGCCTGTTTTTAAGAATAGCCTAATGAAAGCTTCTCCTTTCGTCATTGAGAACGAGTATTACCGGGTGGAAGTCGATGAAAGGACGGGAAATGTAACGAGCATTACGGACAAGACTATGGCACGGGAGTTGGTTGAACAATGCTCCTACGGGTTTTTCGATATGATCGTAAGAGAGAAAAATTCTTTGGAGGAGCACCGTACCCGATGCATAAGCGTTCGAAAAAAGGCGGAGGGACCCGTTTGCGCTTCCATCGAAATGAAAAAAACCGTATACGGCCATCCTGCAATCACCTCCACCGTTACATTATACGAAGAGATAAAACAAATCCGATTTGATACAAGGATTCTAAAAGACGCCGTTCCTTTGCTGAATGCACATATCGCTTTTCCTTTCCGTATGGATAACCCGAAATTTAGGTATGAGGGGGTTTTGTCCGACATGAATCCCATTGAGGACTATCTTCCCGGTTCCTACTCGGATACGATTGCGGTACAAAACGCAGCGAAAATTACGGACGGAAGGTACAGCATTCTTTGGTCAAGCCTTGATGCACCCATTGTCGAGTTCGGCGGATTATGGCAAGGGTATACTTCTCCCGCCCACCGGTGTGTATGCGACGAAAGCCTCAAACGTCCGCCCTTAACAACGGAGGATTTGAAAAAGGGTTTTATCTTTTCCCAGGTTTTTAACAACAACTTCGGTACCAATTTTTACGTATCCCAAACAGGGGACGTTTTGTTCCGATATTGCATTACCACCGAAGAAGGCGATGTTTCCGACGCCCAAGGGGCGGCATTCGGTTGGCAGGCGGTAACGGGACTCGAGCAGATATTCACCGACAGCGGGAAATACGGTTTGCTGCCACCGGCTTTCGGCTTTATGGAAGTTGATAATGACAATGCGGTAATCTTAAGCTATAAAAAAGCGGAGGACGGAAACGGAATCATCATCCGCATATGGAACAAAAGCGATAACGAGGAAACGGTTCGTATCGGCTTGAAATATTTCCGGATCCGTGACGTGAAAAGGACAAGTATTGCCGAAATCGATCTTGATGAAAGATTAAAGCACGATGAAAACAGCTTTACGGCCGTACTTCCGAAAAATTCCGTTATTACCGTACGGGCGGAAGGTAAGCCTTTCTAAATTTTATTTACCCCGTAACCTTGTTATGGTACAATGTGCATATTAACGAGAAACAGTTTTTAAGCGAAAGGGTTATGATGGAAACGGGAAAGAAAAAAAGAAGATCGATTTGGTGGAGCTTGCTTCTTGTTTTTATCTATTTATGGATGCAAGTAATGACGGCTCTTGCTTTCGCATTGTTTGCGGGAGTTCGCTATGCTCTGAAGCTTAATAAAGGAGATTCCGACCTCGTTTTCGGAATCGACCCGATCCCCACGGAATTATCCGCCGAATTCATACTGCTCATTCTTTTTGTTTCGGCCGTTTTGTCTTTAGCGCTGTGTTTTTTGGTATACAAATTGCGCAAAATCCCTATAGCGGACCATCTAAAATGGAGAATTCCGCCTGCAAGGCTGATTTTTTCGGCCATTCCTACGGGCTTGTCCATCGAATTTGTCTCCATCTTTTTATTCTCCATTACGGCGATTTTCTTCAAAAAATCGGCGGAATCCTATGAGTCCATGGTTCAGGGGCTGGTAGAATCGCCTTTTGCATTTATCGTTATCGGTATTATTGCTCCCATTGTTGAAGATCTCATCTTCCGGGGCTTTATACTTAACGAGCTTCGTAAAGACTATTCTTTGAAAACCGCATTGATTATCCAAGCGGTGCTTTTCGGTGTCATGCATTTGAATGTTGCCCAAGGTCTGTATGCCGTATTGGCAGGCCTGGTTTTAGGGCTGATTGCCGTAGAAGCCAAGTCGGTCATTCCCGCCATTATCGGACATATCGTCATGAACAGCTCGGCACTATTGTTGTCGAATGTCCAAGAAGACACCTTGGCGACTTTGTTCCTTCCTATCGTCATGATGTCGGTATTCTTTATGTTTTTTGCCGTCCGCAGAGCCGTTCGCGGTATCAAGGCATCCGCAGTCGAGAATGCGGAAACGGCGGAATAGCATTTTTTAATCGTAACCCATGAAAAAACGGTAAATGTTTGTATTTATCATTCTTTTGAGGTAGAATAAATACAACACAGCAAGGAGGAAAATCATGATTCAATACAATCCCGATTTGTACGGTTTGGAATTTACTTATGACGAATTCCACGGAATGCCGTGGAAACAGGTAGGCTATTCCGGATTAAGAGCTCCTGTTATCGGACTGGGTACGTGGAAATTCGGATACCCGGAAACGGGAGACGGAGCTCGTGTCGGTGAAAAAGAAGCCTTCACCATTTTGGACAAAGCCTGGGAGGAAGGCGTTCTGCTGTGGGATACCGCCAACAGATACAACGCGTCTTCCGGTAACTCCGAACGCGTCTTGGGAAAATGGTTCGCGAAGAATCCCGAGAAAAGACGAGACGTGATTCTTGCCACCAAAATGTTCGGAGCCATGGATGGAAAAACACCCAACCACTGCAGACTGTCCCGTAACAATATCAAGGATGCGGTTTATGCTTGCTTGGATAGGCTGCAAACCGAATACATCGATTTGCTGTATTTCCATCGATTTGATCCCTCTACTCCGGTAGAAGAAAGCTTGTCGGCAATTGAGGACCTGGTGGCCGGCGACTATATCCGTTATTTAGGCGTTTCCAACTTCTCCAAAGAGAATTTGGAGCTTTACAAAAAGGTAGGCGAAAGCATGTCCATACGGACAAAGGTGGTCGCCGTTCAGAACAAATATGACCTATTGCACGGAGAATACGCTCCGAACGAAGGCGTTTTGCAATACTGCGCCGAAAACGGTATTTCCTTCATACCCCACGGACCTTTGGCATCGGGGCTTTTAACCGACCGCTATTTGGATGCATCCAAGGTAGGCAAAGGGGACCGTTTGTATGACGAAGGAACGTACGATCCCGTTAAATTAAAAACGGAGCTTGAAAAAGTGGCTGCCATTAAAGAATTGGCAGGCCGATACGATTTGACGGTAAGCGAAATGGCTTTAGCCTATATGCTTACATTAGACGGTATGGGGAGCCAGATACCGGGTGCAT
>JAAYHZ010000111.1 GCA_012744235.1 Clostridiaceae bacterium | reverse complement strand
GCCGTCGTTGTAACCGCCTTTGTAGTGGTTGCCGCCGTTGTCGTTTGATCGGGTGTCTTCGTATTTTCCGTTGCACTGCAAGAAATGAAAAACAGCATGGATAAAAGCAGCAGCAAAGATGTTACTTTTCTCATTGATACTCCTCCTAATTCTTTTCACAGAAATCTTTTTTACGAAAACTACATTACAATCCCCGTTAAGAGATATGATGACCTAATGACGCCGCTTATTCGGTTCGAAAGAAACAAAACTTCCTTTCTCACCTCCTATCATGTTAATGATTGAGATGATTAAAAGACCTATGATACCATGGAATAATGTATTTTTAATTCATACTATATATGTTTTGCTTACTAACATAAATTATATCTATTGTCAACGTGAAAATATAATTTCCATTTATATTTTATATATCCTCTAAAATTCCTTGTTTCCCTAAATTATTTTCTTTCTTCTTTTTGCTTTCTGCGGTTCAAACCGTGCCCGTACAATGCTATTGAAAACAAAAAACCTTTACTATATAATGAAACAAGAACGGCTATTGACGAAAATTTTAAATAGCGTAAGGAGAAGATTATGCCCGGTTTTTTCGGTTTATTTGATTTTACAAAGCCCGGTAAAGGTGTTGAAAAAGATGCACCTAAAAAGGCCGCTTTTATTGTCTTTTTTGAATTGCTAGGAAGAAAGGCTTGGACGCTTACAAAGCTCAATTTCATGTTTTTGCTTTTTAATTTGCCTGCATTGGTGATCGCCTTTTTCCTCACATACATCTTTATACCCGATTTATCGGTACTGTTGGAAACCGAAATTGTTGCGGACCAGCATGCGGCAATCGGCGTAGTATATATCCGAGCCATTATAGGGCTTTTATTCTGCGTGGTACCGGTCATTACGGTTGGGCCGTTTCAATGCGGCTTTTCCTATATCATCCGAAACATCATAAGAGAAGAGCCTTCATTTTTATGGGGTGATTTCATTGAACACACGAAGAATAATTGGAAACAGGCGTTAGCCGTAACCCTTATCGACATCGTGGTCTTTAGCATCATTCTATATGCTTTATCCTTCTACTATTCCCAAGAATCTTCTATGGGATCGTTTTTGTTCGGTATCGTCATTGTGGGATTGGGCATCTTTTTAATGATGCACCTTTTCATGTATACCATGCTGGTCACCTTTAATGTTACGTTGAAACAGCTGTATTCCAATTGCTTCAAGTTTGCCATGATCAAATTTATCCCCAATGCGTTAATCCTTCTGCTTTGCTTTGCGATTACATTGTTGCCGTTTCTCATCCCCTCCGTCGGATTTTCCCTGGGGATTGTTCTGCTTCTTTTGTTTACTTTCAGTTTTAACGGTTACATCATTAATTTTTACGCCTATCCCTTAATGAAAAAGTACATGCTGGACAAACCGCCGGTCGGAGCGGCGGAAGATCAACCCGGCGAAGAATCCTCCGACGATACGGATAAGCAAGAGCGGCAAGATTAATAAGTTTGCAATAAAAAACTCGAGGGCACCCCTCGAGTTTTTAATATGCAAAATTTTCTTTTTTTAAAGTCAAACAACAAAGATATCCGACATGCTGTACATTCCGGCAGGCTTGTCCGCTAAAAATTTCACCGCTTTCATGGCACCGGCGGCAAAGATTTCTTTGGAATTGGCTTGGTGCCTAAATTCAATGACCTCATCCAGACCCGCAAACAAGATGCTGTGCTCCCCTACAATGGTTCCGCCTCGAACGGCATGAATGCCGATTTCGGCCTTATCTCTTTTTTTCCTTACGGCATGGCGGTCGTAGGTATAGTTTTTCGGAGTCTTTACCGCTTGGTTTATTGCATCCGCTATGGCTAACGCCGTTCCGGAAGGAGCGTCGATTTTTTGGTTGTGGTGTTTTTCTATAATTTCGATGTCGAATTGGTCTTCGAGAATAACGGCCGTCTTTTTCACCAATTCAATGAGCAAATTGATGCCTAAAGACATATTGGCCGAGTAAAACACCGGAATAACCGAGGACGCCTCCTTAAGCATGTCCTTTTGTTTATCGTTTAAACCTGTTGTTGCGACAACAACAGGTATTTTCTTACTCGTGCAATATGCCAAAAGACCTTCCAAAGCGTTGGGATTGCTGAAATCCACCGCCACGTCTCCTTCTTCTTTGATAAGATCAAAGCTTTTGTACACCGGATAATCCGACAGCTGTTTATCGTACAGGTCGCATCCTGCGACAATTTTCACCGAAGGATCGTTCGCGCATATTCTTGTCACGACTTGACCCATTTTCCCGTTGCATCCGGAAAGTATTATTCTGATCATTCTTCCTCTCCTTAAATCAATCCGTAATTTCTTGCGGCGGCTGCCAATTTGTCTTCATTGGCCGGCAGCATATCCGTCAAAGGCATGCGGCACTTACCGCAGTCAAACCCGATAAAGGACATGGCCTTTTTAACGGGAACGGGATTCACTTCGATAAACAAGGCTTCGGCAAAAGGCAAGATCTTGTAATAGAGCTCTCTTGCTGCAATAATATCTTGACGCAGCCATTTTCTTACCATGGTACTGACATCCTTGGGAATGACGTTGGACGCAACGGATATTAAGCCTTTGCCGCCGATCGCCAATAATTGCAGTACCTCGGGATCGTTTCCGGAATAGACGGCAAAATCGTCACGAACATTGCCGATGATATGAGGAGCCTGTGCAAGGTTGCATTCCTTTAAACCGACTATGTTTTCGATCTTCGACAAGGATTGGACGGTTTTTGCGTCAATGTTAAGACCCGTTCTCGAAGGAACGTTGTATAAAATCATAGGGATGTCAATGGAATTGGCAATCATACGAAAATGCTCGTACAATCCGCTTTGGGTCGTTTTATTGTAATACGGTGTTACCGATAGAATGGCGTCGGCTCCCAATTCCTGCGCTTTTTTGCTCAAATAGATGGCATGCTTTGTATCGTTGCTTCCGGTTCCGGCAATGACAGGAACTCTTTTTGCCGTTTTTTCCACGACAAAGCGTATGGCATCGAGATGCTCTTCGTCCGGCAAGGTAGACGCTTCCCCGGTGGTTCCGCATACAACCAATGCATCGATGCCGTTTTCAATCTGAAAATCGACGATTTTTCCAAACGTCTCAAAATCAATTCCGTCATCTTTGAATGGCGTAACTAACGCCGTAGCGGTTCCGATAAAAACTTCCTTACTCATTCTAAAACCTCCAAATTCACATTCGTTGGATCAAAAGTTCAGCGATCTGAACCGCATTTGTCGCAGCGCCTTTTCGAATGTTGTCGGCTACGACCCACAAATTGATTCCGTGTTCCACACTCTCGTCTTTACGAATTCTTCCTACAAAAACTTCGTCTTTATCTTTTGCGTTAATGGCCATGGGATACACTTTATTCTTCACGTCGTCTTGCACAACAATACCCTTGCTTTCGGACAGTACTTTACGAAGAAGGTCCAAATCAACAGGGCGTTCACATTCCACGTTTATGGATTCGCTGTGGCAATCGAAAACGGGAACCCTTACGGTAGTAGCCGTTACTCTTAAGTTCGGCAAGCCCATAATCTTCCGGGTTTCGTTTACCATTTTCATTTCTTCTTTAGTGTACCCGTTATCCAGAAAATCGTCAATGTGGGGCAGGCAATTGTTTGCAATGGGATGCGGGAATTTTTCCGGAGGCAAACCTTCCAGCCCGTTCTTTAAATCGTTGTAGCCGGCCATACCTGCACCCGATACGGCTTGGTATGTGGAATAGACCACTCTTTTAATTCCGAACAAATCATGAATCGGCTTCAATACCACAACGGCTTGGATTGTAGAGCAGTTAGGATTGGCAATGATTCCCTTATGGTTTTCCAAAGCGGTAGGATTAACCTCCGGAACCACCAAAGGAACCCCCGGATCCATTCTCCATGCGCTGCTGTTGTCCACAACGATGCAGCCTTTCGAAGCGGCAATCGGTGCAAAAATTTTGCTGTTGGATGCACCGGCCGAGAATAACGCTATATCGAATCCTCTATCAAAAGAGGTTTCCGTCAACTCCTCTACAATAACCGTTTTGCCTTTAAATTGTATTTCTTTGCCCTTCGACCTTGCCGAAGCGAAGACAGCGATTTCATCAATCGGGAAATCTCTTTCTTCCAGCACTTTTAATATGGTCCTGCCGACCATACCTGTTGCTCCTACTACTGCCAATCTGATCTTTTTCATAGCACCCTCCAATTATATACACTTTATTATATGCGCAAATGATAAAATGTTTAAATGACGGCTTCCGGTCTTATGATTGAGTAAAAAATAAAACCGGCATTTGTGCCGGCTTCCGCTAACAATTATAAATAGACAAATTGCGGTCGGAAGATAGCACTCCATCAAGTAACTTGATGACAGTTTTAAGGCTCTTAACCTTAAACCCAGAAGAAAACGTTCGGACCCGTTCTCTTCTTCGGCATCTTTTCCTTTCAACGAAGATCACCAAGCACCGTGCTCTCCCTTTCGTTTACTCATAAAAAATGCGCCTCTATCATTCACCTCTTTCGGTTAATTTACTATACCATCATTCCGGTTCGTTGTCAATTCTTATTTTATCAATTAAAAAGCGGCCGGAAGTCCGGCCGCTCCCTATTTCTTTATTGTCCGATCATGTTCGGTTTCGGTGAAGGCATGTCCTTGTTCACCGCAGGCAATGCGTATTCGTTATTGGCTGTGTTGTTTTCCGTGATTTTATTATGCAAATCGGCTTTCGCTATCGGCATGGATACCAACGCGATTTTCAATACTTCATCCATGGTTCTTACCGATACGAATTTCAAATGCTCTTTAATATATGCGGAAATGTCGTGCAAATCGGGAACATTCTCCTCCGGAATGATAACCGTATCTACTCCGGCTCGGTGAGCCGCCATGGTTTTTTCTTTCAATCCGCCGATAGGCAGCACGTTTCCTCTCAAAGTCAATTCTCCCGTCATGGCTACATTGGACTTCACTTTAATTCCCGTTAACGCGGAAACGATGGCGGTACACAAGGTAATACCCGCGGAGGGACCGTCCTTCGGAACCGCTCCTTCCGGAACATGAACGTGGATATCGCTGTTTTTATAGAAATCGGGATCGATTCCGTATTCGTTGCTCTTGGTTCGAATGTAGCTGATGGCGATCTTTGCCGATTCCTTCATGACTTCGCCCAGGTTACCGGTCAATTCGATTCTTCCGGTGCCGGGCATGATATTCACTTCGATCAACAAGGTATCTCCTCCGACGGAGGTCCATGCCAAGCCTCTCGCTACACCCACGAGGCTGTCTTTTAATGTCTTGTCCACACGGTACTTTTTGGGTCCCAAAAATTCTTCCGCATTTTTCAGACTAATGGTAAGGGATTTTTTATTGCCGGTCACCAAATACTTGGCGGCTTTTCTGCATAAGGATGCAATTTCTCTTTCCAAATTACGGACACCGGCTTCACGGGTATAGTACTTAATGATGAGGTCTACCGCCTCATCCTTGATACGGAGCTTGCTTTTGTTCAATCCATGCAATTTCAACTGCTTGGGTATCAAGTATTTCACGGCGATATTCATTTTTTCGATATCCGTATACCCGGGTATGCGGATAACTTCCATGCGGTCCAGCAAAGGTCGGGGTATGGTATCCAGCGTGTTTGCCGTGGTGATAAACATGATTTTGGATAAGTCAAAGGGAACTTCCAGATAATGATCGCGGAAAGCATAGTTTTGTTCCGTATCCAAAACCTCCAATAGCGCCGCGGCAGGGTCTCCCCTGAAATCACCGGCCAATTTATCAATCTCATCAAGTAAGATCAAAGCATTTTTCGATTCGGCTTGCTTCACGGCTTTGATAATTCTCCCGGGCATGGCACCGATATAGGTTCTTCTGTGTCCTCGAATTTCCGCTTCGTCTCGCACGCCGCCTAAGGACATGCGGACATACTTTCGGTTCATGGCGCGGGCAATGGATTTGGCAATGGAGGTCTTCCCTACTCCCGGAGGTCCTACCAAGCATAATACCGGGCTTTTTCCTTCTTTTTTCAAGGATTTTACCGCCAAAAACTCGATAATGCGTTCTTTTACTTGTTCCAATCCGTAATGATCTTCATTCAAAATGTTCTCTGCAATATGAATATCCAAGCGGTCCTTGGTTTCTTTATTCCAGGGCAAATCGAAGATCCATTCCAAATACGTACGGATTACGGTGGCTTCCGGAGACATGGACTGCATTTTTCTTAAGCGGTTGATCTCTTTGAGAATTCTCTCGAATTCCGCTTCTTCAAAGTTCAGGTCCAAAAGCCTTTCCACATATTCATCGCATTCGGCAACGGTGCTGTCGCTCTCTCCCAATTCGTCGGAAATGACTTTGATTTGCTCTCTTAAATAGTATTCCCTTTGGGATCGCTCCATTTGCTGCTTGACACGGCGATTGATGTCCTTTTCAATCTCCAGGATCTCCACTTCTTTTGTCAAATGCTTAATCAGCATGTTCATTCTCTTGTATACGTCCCGTTCGGCCAAAAAGGCTTGTTTTTCTTCCACCTTCATGTAAATGGCCGCCGAGATCATATCCGTTAAACGACCCATTTCTTTCGCTTCCAATACGGAAACGACGGATTCCGGAGACATTTTTCCCGAAAGCTTAACGACCTCCTCGAAGTTTTTGATAAGGCTTCTTCGTAAAGCTTCCACTTCTTCATTCATTTCCACGTCAACATCTTCCAATACTTCATATTGGGCAATGAAGTAAGGATCGGTCTGGGTAATCTTTACTATTTTAACGCGGCTAATTCCCTCTACCAATACGCGTATCGTTCCATCCGGCAGCTTTAAAAGCTGCTTTATTTTTGAGTAGCATCCCACATCATAAATATCGTCTTTTGTAGGCGATTCGATGGAAGCGTCCTTTTGCGCAACCAAAAGGATATGCTGGTCGTTCACCATTGCATCTTCCAACGCTTTGATGGACATTTCTCTTCCCACATCAAAATAGGGAATCATGTATGGAAATATAACGAGCCCCCTTAACGGTAACAGCGGTATATAATTTGTCAAATTCTTTTCTGTATTCATAGTATTACCTCACAAAATTCTCTTTACGCTATAAAATGTAACATCATTATATACACAAATAGCCGTTTTATCAAATGTAATAATCACCAACGTAAAAGGTAGAGAATCCGGTCGTATTTTCCACGTATCCTTTTCGAGCCGTTAAAAAAAGGGCTGCCGCCTTCGGCAACCCGGTTTTTCATGAATCATTATTTAATCAGCTTCGAAACGGTACCTGCTCCGACGGTTCTTCCGCCTTCACGAATAGCGAATCTCAAACCTAAGTCCATAGCGATGGGAGTGATCAGTTTAATGGACATGGTAATGTGGTCGCCGGGGATACACATTTCAACGCCTTCCGGAAGTTGAATAACACCGGTAACGTCCGTGGTTCTGAAGTAGAACTGAGGTCTGTAACCGCTGAAGAACGGATTTTGTCTTCCGCCTTCTTCCTTGGTCAATACGTAAACTTGACCTTCGAATTCAGTGTACGGTGTAATGGTTCCGGGAGCTGCCAATACTTGTCCTCTTTCGATTTCGTTTCTTTGGATACCTCTGAGCAAGCATCCTACGTTGTCACCTGCTTGAGCAAGGTCGAGAATCTTTCTGAACATTTCAACACCGGTTACAACGGTCTTCTTGGTTTCTCTGATACCAACGATTTCAACGGCTTCACCGACTTTAATGGTTCCGCGTTCTACTCTACCTGTAGCAACGGTTCCACGTCCGGTAATGGTGAATACGTCTTCTACCGGCATCAAGAAGGGTTGATCTACTGCACGGTCCGGTTGCGGAATGTAGTTGTCAACTTCTTCCATTAATTTTAAAATGGGAGCATATTCGGGAGCGTTAAGATCCTTGGAATCGGATTCAAGAGCTTGTAATGCAGATCCTCTAACGATGGGAATTTCGTCTCCGGGGAAATCGTATTCGGATAACAGTTCTCTTAATTCCATTTCAACCAATTCTAACAATTCTTCGTCGTCAACTTGGTCTACCTTGTTCAAGAAAACAACGATGTTCGGAACACCTACCTGACGTGCAAGAAGGATGTGTTCTCTCGTCTGCGGCATGGGACCGTCAGCTGCGGATACAACAAGGATAGCTCCGTCCATCTGAGCAGCACCGGTAATCATGTTCTTAACATAGTCCGCGTGTCCCGGGCAGTCCACGTGAGCGTAGTGTCTATTTTCCGTTTCATACTCAACGTGAGATGTATTGATGGTGATTCCTCTTTCCTTCTCTTCAGGAGCCTTGTCGATCTGGTCATATGCCTTAAATTCAATCTTGCTGTTACTCATAGCCAGTACTTTTGTTATAGCTGCTGTAAGAGTAGTTTTTCCATGGTCAACGTGTCCAATGGTTCCGATGTTGCAATGGGGTTTGGTCCTTTCAAATTTAGCTTTTGCCATTTTGAAATTCTCCTCCTTCACTAATAATTACTTACTATATTTTTTGTTTTGTAGTTGTAATAAGCCGATTTATACTCAAGCCAATTACGCCTTACAAGCTTCTTATAAGACCAATTTTTGATCATTGTTTATATTACATCATTTTATACTGTCAAACAACTTATTTCAACCATTATTTCTAAATTATTTTGACAGATTATTTAACAAACTATCCGGTACTTGCTCGTAATGGGAAAATTGCATAGTAAATACGCCGCGTCCCTGTGTCTTTGAACGTAAAATTGTCGCATAGCCGAACATTTCGGCCAAAGGCACTTTTGCAGTAATGGTTTGGGCATTGTTCTGGGCGGACATACCGTCAATCTTGCCTCTTCTTGAGCTCATATCTCCGATGACATCACCCATGTATTCTTCCGGAACGACAATATCCACTCTCATAACAGGTTCCATCAATACCGGGTCCGCTTTCTTACAAGCTTCTTTAAATGCCATGGATCCTGCAATTTTAAACGCCAATTCCGATGAATCCACTTCATGATAGGATCCGTCGAGCAGCGTAACTTTTACGTCCAGCACCTGATATCCGGCTAAAACACCGGAATTCATTGCATCCTTAATACCGGCTTCGATCGGTGCAATGTATTCTTTCGGAATGACACCGCCAACGATCTTGTTTTCAAATACAAATCCCTTACCCGCTTGCAGCGGTTCGATCTCGACGACACAGTGTCCGTATTGGCCCCGTCCTCCGGTTTGCCTTATGAACTTACCTTCGCCGACGGCTTTTTTAGTAATGGTTTCTTTATAGGAAACCTGAGGCTTTCCTACATTGGCTTCCACGTTAAACTCCCTCAGCAAACGGTTAACGATGATTTCAAGATACAGTTCTCCCATACCTGCAATCAAAGTCTGCCCGGTTTCCTCGTTTGTAATCGTTCGGAAGGTAGGATCTTCCTCTCCTAATTTTGCAAGAGCCGACATCATCTTATCCTGCATAGCCTTCGTCTTCGGTTCGATGGCAATTTGAATAACCGGTTCGGGGAATTCGATCGCTTCCAATACGATGGGTTCATCCTCGGAGCACAACGTATCCCCGGTGGTGGTAAATTTCAAACCGACAGCCGCAGCGATGTCACCGGCATAAACCGCCGGGATCTCTTCTCGATGATTGGCATGCATTTGCAGAATTCGTCCGACCCGTTCCTTTCTTCCTCTTACCGAGTTGTATACATAGGAACCGGCTTCCAGTTTACCTGAGTAAACTCGGAAAAAGCACAGTTTTCCTACGAAAGGATCGGTCATAATTTTAAACGCCAGTGCACAGAACTTCTCGTTGTCGTCGGCGGCTCTTTCTATGACCTCGTCGCTGTCAAGCTTCTTCCCCTTAACGTTAGGAATATCTAAGGGCGACGGCAAATAGTCCACGATCGCATCCAACAGTTTTTGTACACCTTTGTTCTTATAGGATGATCCGCAAAGCACGGGAATAATGCTCACGTTGATAGTGGCCACCCGAAGACCTTTTTTAATTTGTTCCACGGATAATTCTCCGCCTCCGCAATAAATCTCCATTAAGTCTTCGTCGTTTTCGACAACCGACTCTAAGAGTTTTTCACGAAAAGCCAAAGCGGATTCCATGTATTCTTCAGGCACATCCCGTTCTTCAATATCCACACCCAGCTCATCTTTATAGAAAAACGCTCTCATGGTGATCAAATCGATGATTCCTTTAAATTCGCTTTCCTTGCCGATCGGCAGCTGAATAGGAACCGGATTGGCACCAAGGCGCTCCTTCATCATTTTGACACAACGTAAAAAATCCGCCCCCACGATATCCATTTTATTGATATAGGCTATGCGGGGTACACCGTATTTGTCCGCTTGTCTCCAAACTGTTTCCGTCTGCGGTTCAACCCCGCCTTTTGCACAAAAAACGGTTACCGCACCATCGAGAACTCGAAGAGAACGCTCTACTTCAACAGTAAAGTCAACGTGTCCCGGCGTATCTATAATGTTGATTCTTTTACCCTTCCAAAATGACGTCGTCGATGCCGAGCTAATGGTAATTCCGCGCTCTTGCTCCTGAACCATAAAGTCCATGGTAGCGGATCCCTCATGTACCTCTCCCATTTTACGTACTTTTCCCGTATAGTACAGAATACGTTCGGTGGTAGTGGTCTTTCCGGCATCGATATGGGCCATGATACCTATATTTCTCGTATCGGCCAGCGAGTACATTCGAGACATCGTTCATCCTCCTTTCATTCTGTAGTACAAATCATTTCAAATAAAAAATGCACGATTCTCCAAACTCTTTCTCTGTATCTACAATAGATGCGGAAAATACACTTCCCGCATCTTCTGTATATAACCTTAATATATTCTTTCCTTGTAGCTTTACCATCTGTAATGAGCAAACGCTTTGTTTGCTTCGGCCATCTTGTGGGTGTCTTCCTTCTTCCTGACGGCTCCGCCGGTGTTGTTCAAAGCATCCATCAATTCCCCGGCTAAACGTAAGCTCATGGTGCGCTCACCGCGCTGTCTGGCATATAATACAAGCCATCTTAAGCCTAACGCTTGCCTACGTTCGGGTCTGACTTCCACCGGTACTTGGTAGGTAGCGCCCCCTACTCTTCTGGACTTAACTTCCAGAACGGGCATGATGTTTTCCAAAGCCTGACGAAATACATCCAAAGCGTCTTTTCCGGTTTTTTCACTGACGATCCGGAATGCTTCGTAGCAAATCTTCTGGGCTGTTCCTTTTTTACCGTCTAACATGATATTATTGATTAACTTCGTAACCACAACATCGTTGTAAATAGGGTCGGGTAAGACTTCCCTTTTGGCTACATGTCCTTTTCTAGGCACTTGACTTCCCTCCTTCTGCATTATTGATACATAACGTATCGCGTAGATTTCATCGGTACTCGCAGCTTCTGGCAGACTGCGTAAAGTGCAGCTAATATATTCATTCTATATAAATATATATAAATATATTCTCAGCACCTTTGATACACAAACAAACAGGTGTTAACACCGTGATTATCCCTTCGGTCTTTTCGCACCGTACTTCGAGCGGCTTTGGCGTCTGTCGTTCACTCCCTGTGCATCCAGCGTTCCACGAATAATGTGATAACGAACACCGGGAAGGTCCTTTACTCTTCCGCCACGAATCAGGACAACACTGTGTTCCTGCAAATTATGCCCTATGCCGGGAATATAAGCAGTCACTTCAATACCGTTTGTCAATCGGACTCTTGCCGTCTTTCTCAACGCAGAGTTCGGTTTCCTAGGTGTATCGGTTTTAACCACAGTACATACGCCTCTTTTTTGTGGAGCACTGATTTTCGTCGGCTTCTGCTTCAGGGTGTTGAAACCTCTTAACAATGCAGGAGCGGCAGCCTTGCTTTCCACGACCGATCTACCTTTTCTGACAAGCTGGCTAAATGTTGGCAAAATATAGTCCTCCTCTCAAATTGATATTATTACTTTTATTGCTTTTGATTATGCAAGCCTTCCGTTTGAATAAAACAGCCGGTTTCCAACCAAAATGCAGATTTTAAGCACCATAACATTTTATCACCGGCATTTTGGATTTGTCAACAAAAATTTCACAATCAAAAGAGCTCACTCGGAAGTGAGCTCTTTTGATATCCGATTCTTTCTATTTACGGATTCCGATTAAAACTCGTCGTCTTCGTCCGAAAAATCGTCATCGGACAAATCGTACTCGTCGTCATCCTCAAAGCCCAAGTCCAAATCCAAATTGCTGTCAAGGGACAAATCCTCGTCTTCATCGAGGAGCAAATCAAAATCTTGATCCGACGACTCGTCGATATCATCTTCCTCGTCGTCCAAATCGTAGTCTTCGTCCACCAAATCTTCCGTATCTTCGTCTTCCTGTACAAAGTACGTTTTCTTGCCGGTTTTTTCGCCGCCGTCCAAAGCGTAGGCGTCCAAGAAGCTTTGGCTGCTTTGCTTTAACGCTTCTTTGTAGGCTTTTTCATCGATCG
>JAAYHZ010000110.1 GCA_012744235.1 Clostridiaceae bacterium | reverse complement strand
GCTCACGCCTTAATATAAACCGACCTTTCGAAGTCTCGCACAATCGTACATTCTCGTTAAAAATATCATTGGGAATGCGAAGTAAGGTTCCTTTTACGCTCCTTACATATCTTTTTAAGTTTGAAGGTGCAAGCTGGACCGTAACGCATGTCCTTCCGTCCGGAAGAGCAATGAAAAGGTTTCGTACCTTCGCCACGGTCTCCATAGGAGGACTTCCTTCCTGCAAATCCTTGGTTATGACATCGGAGCAGCCGAAGGTTGCAAAACCGTTATCAAACAAGGAGGTTTGATGGTCAATGACCTCCCGGAAATTCCGTAACCCGAGCCCTGAAATCTCGCCGCATAGGTTTTCCTTCCACTCCGCCATACCGCTTGCATCTTTCGGAAGAAAACACCCTTGGGGTCTTTCCCCCGCAATCCAAGTAAAGGAAGCGACATTTTCCTTCCCCTTTACGATGGTGGACCCGTGGTAAGAATCGTGCCAAGAAAAAGGCTCTTGTAAAACGTCTTGGATATCTTCAATGGAATCCAACACGGAAGCTTCTTTTAAAGCCATAGACAGCACCGCGGCTCGGTCCGATTCCAAGCGTGTGAAGTACAAGGGGGACGAGACCTTCAGCTCCGATGCTCGATCCGATAAAAAGCATCCGTCCCCGTTATAGTCAAATTCCTTTTTCACCTGCAAAAGCCAATTCCAAAGCAGCTTTTTCGCGGAAGGGTCCTTTTCCAAATCGCAAACCAAAAGCAGCACGGGTACCAAATAGTCTTGGCAATAGCAGTACCGGACACGGGTATCTCCTCCGATACGATTCAATCGTCCGTCCGGGAACAGTAAATGCTTTACCAAATTCCACAGCTTATATCCGTTAAAGTATACAAATTCCGGTATCGGTATGCCCAACGCTTTTAAGAAAAAATGGACCATGGCGATATTGGACAAGCATATGACCATATACCCTACATTCATATACCCGTGGTGGTTCAATGCAAATGAATCGAAAAAGTTGGAGCCTATGTATCTTTCCCCTACGGTTTTTCCCAAAAAGACCCTTTTGTCCTCCGAATCCCCGTCCGTGGATATACCGTTTACGAAAAAGTCGCACGCCTTATCCTGTATCCGTTGTTTTTCTTCGCCTTCGGCAAACATATATGCGGCGGTCAACAGATGAGCGCCGTTCCAAATGTTGCTCTCCGGCATGTTCTTTAGGCTTTGGGCAAGCTTTCCCGCTTTGATTTCGTAATCGAGAAGGTACTCGGCTTCGGAAAGCATCATTTTTCGAAACGCATGCTTGTCCTCGTCTGTCATATAATCCCACAGACATAAAACACCGTGAATCATGCGGCTGATTCCCAATGTACTGATCCAAGTATGCCCCCATTTCGTGCCGTCCGTGCACCGGCCTTCTCCCGTCAGATGGCTGTACAGATTAAACCGCAGCATCCCCAAAGCACGAAGGATATATTCTCGGTTGTTCAAATAGGTACCGGCAACGGCAAAAGCGCCGATGGCTTTTTGGAGCGTTTGAACGCCCCAGCTGTTGTATCCGGTACCGTAAACGAGCAAGCTTTCTTTACCGGGAAGGGCATCGATGTCTTTTGTCGCTTCCTTACACCACCCGTCCAGCATCCTTGCACACAATTCGGATACGGGGTTCTCGGTAAAAACCGGCTTTTTTATCGAAGCAAAATCCATCCTGTACCTCCTCGACATTCTTTTTATTTACCCCAAATTTCCGAACGATCCTTGCATTCTTGGATAATGCGCATGACTTCGCGGGTTTCACGTACATCGACAAAGGGTTTTTGATCCAAAGCGAAGTATTCGTAACACTTGTCGTAGTAGTCCACTTCCATGTCCTTTGTCAGTTGGATTTGCTTTTCCTGCCAAGGAGGCTCGCCGATTAAATCGTATTTTCTGCCGGCAGCCGCCAAGGATTCGTCGATGGAAAACTCCTTTCGTATTTCGGGATCGAAGTATTTTATGTAAAGCACGTTCTTTTCCAGCCACAGGGTTCCGCAGTCCCCGTAAACGATTAAGGGTCGATTGCTCACGGCGGCAGCGCAATTGATATCCAAATCCAAAATGGTGTTGTTATCCGATACCATGGTGAGCTTCACCACGTCATCCGCATCTCCTACCGACGCGATTCGCCTTAAATGACAGCTGATATCCACGGCCTTTTTGCTGTTGCTTAAATACAAAAGCAAATCGATAAAATGAGCGCCGTAATTGTTCACCATTCCGCCGCCGTATTTTTTCATGGACTGCCAGTCGCTTCGGAACCGAAACAATGAGGTTTCGTGCTTGATCATGTAAATGTTGCCTAACAAGCCCGAGTCTATAATCTCTTTCGCCTTTACGGTATGGGCGAATTTACGGTGAGGTTGGTACACCATCAGCTTTCGGCCGTGCTTATGCATTAATTCGATCATACGATCCGCTTCCGCCAGATCAACGGCCATGGGTTTTTCCAAGAAAACATCCACACCGGCTTCGAAGGCTTTTTTCACCTGTTCAAAATGAAAGCCGGTGGGCGATGCGATGACCACCAGGTCCAATTCTTCTTCGTCGATCATGCGGTTAAAATCCTTGTAGCATCGAATATGAGGAGCCTTGCTTTTCGCTTCGGCCAATCTTTCATCCTGCATGTCCGTTACGGCCAAAAAATCAAATCCCTCTTTCTCCAAAAGCTGAGGAAAATGAAAGGGCCATCCTACTCTTCCCAATCCCACAAGACCGGATCTTAATTTTTTCATAGTCAATCAATCCTTTCCATGTCTTTTCTTTTATCGAAATACATATGTTAATCCTTAATTTTTACCGCGGTATACAGGTAAATGTTTTCCACATCGACGGTGCCGTCGGAAGACAAACGGCACAACGCACTTTGGATAAAGTAGCGTATTTCAAAGCTTTCATTCATGTCCTCAAAGATCAAAAGAGCGCTCGGCAATTCCACCGAGTGTTGAATGGAATCCGTTCCGTCTTTCATCTCCTTCTCCAAGACCTTAACAATATATTCCGCCAAATCCTTTCGGTAAACCTCGCTTCCTTCCTTTTGAATAACGAAATCGGTTTTTTGTATCTGCGCCTTGTAAGAAACGCCGCTTTTGGATTCTAAGGTAAACTCTTGGGCGTACATACCCAACAAATAGTCGTAGCCTTGTATATCCAAAACGGGTGTGTCGATGCCGGTGACGTTTATGTATCGGTAGGAAGGGTCGTAGGGTCCGGTATCGACTTGAAACAAGGATCGCAAGGCTTTCTTGTCCGTCCCTTTGGGCAAATTCAAGCTTTCAAGAGAGTGATTTTGTTCAAAATACCATAAAATGCTTTGGACCTGCATCCGGTCTTGATCCTCCATTGTATCGGGGTTAAAGGTATCGATTCGGGATAAAAATTGATATTTTTCCTCCAGCATACGAAACCGGTTATTCTGGCTTCGGACGGACACGGCATATGCGGAAAAAGGACTCATAACCGAATCGAAGCAAAGGATTACAAAGGCCGCCAATACGCCTCGATTCACCCTTTCTCGATTGTTAAACAAGAACAGGCACATGGATAAAAAGACCCATGCTCCGGCGATAACCGTAAAGTATCTCGGTTCCGTGAATCCGTATGCACGGATTCGTATTCCCAAGGAAATGAACATCATAACCAAAGGAACCAAAATTACGTAGGGGAAATACCCGTAAAACAACCGGGTAATTTTCCTGTCTTCGGCAAAAGGCTTTAAGAAAAACATAACGGCGGCGCTTACAAGCCCGTACCATAATACCAAAT
>JAAYHZ010000109.1 GCA_012744235.1 Clostridiaceae bacterium | reverse complement strand
GGTTTCGCAGAAGGAATAGCAATGATTATTTCATCTACTTTTTTCTTTAGAATGATCTCATTGATTTTTTCTAAGTTTCCCACTACCGGGATTCCGTTAATTACTTTACCTATCTTTTCAGGGTTTTCGTCAACAAATGCAACAGGTTTACTTTGAAGTTCCTTATGGGATAACATTTCTCGCGCTATGGTAACTCCCGCTTCACCGGCACCAATGATAAGTATTCTTTTTGCATTGTTTAAAGAAAGAGATTTGTTATCACGTAATCTTCTGCCGATACGAAAAACAATCCTTGATCCTCCAATGAAAAATACATCCAGCATAGCAGTAATAATGAATATGCTTCTTGGAGAAATAGACCGGATAAAAAAGATATATATGAATAACAAACCATTGGATACGGCAGAAGCCATGATAACGGTTAAGAATTCATATATACTGGCATACTTCCATAGATTATGATAAAGTTAAAAAAAAGTAAATACGAGTAATTTTAGAACAACATTAACAGTCAAAAGAATGGGTATGTACTCGAAGAATAAGTCCGGTATAGACTCCAAACCAAATTCAAAACGAATCGCATAGGCAAGTGAGAACGATATCGTCAATAAAAGGATGTCTAATAATACCAATAACGCTGATTTGACTCTTTTCTTCATAATTCTACACCAAACTAATTTTGTTTAAAAAATCAAATAATTTTAATCACTAGAAGATAAAATAATTTAATACAAATGTGATTGCTTTTAATCTCTCTTTATATCTATAATAACATCTATAAATTATGTCATCTATATATTTTTTCGATCTTTACTTTTTCTCGATCCCTCATTAACCTCCCTGAATTAAATTAAACTTCTACTTAACTATCATCGTTTTCATTATTGTAGTAGTAATAATTGTAGTAGTAGTTCTTGTAATAATAGTAGTATCCGCTCACACCTTTTTCGAGCTTGGTTATGACTACACCTAGAATCTTAGCATCTACATTAGTCAATGCTTGTTTGGCATGAAGAGCCATTTCAATTTCTGTCTCTCCGGATGACACAACTAACACAACACCATTTGCCTGCTTACCTAAAATAGCCGCATCGGTTAAAGAAGCAACCGGCGGAGTGTCTAGTATCACCAAATCATATTCCTTCTGCACTTGCTTTAAAAAGCTTTCCATCTTCTTCGATGCCAGTACTTCCGTCGGATTCGGCGGTATAAACCCGCTGGTGATTACCCACAAGTTATCTATTAAAGGAACCTTCTTTACAAATTCAGTCGACGGCATTCCTTCTACGATCATATCGTTTAATATATGGGTCAAACCAATGTCGTTGTTTAGACCAAAGTTTTTATGAAGTCTCGGCTTTCTCAGGTCGCAGTCAATCATTAAAACTTTCTTATCAATTTTTGCCATAGTAATGGCAAAATTGGATGCAACCGTGGTCTTCCCGTCAAATGGCCCCGGGCTGGTTATTACCAACATTTTTAAATCATGGTCGATATCGGCAAAGCCAATATTCGTTCTCAGGCTTCGAAAGGCTTCCGCGGCAGGAGATTTCGGGTCATGATATGTAATAAGATTAGGACTGAGTTTTCCTAACCTACTTGCCGTTCGGTCGGAACGATAAGGATGCAATTGCTTTACGTTTACGACTTCCATTTTGACCTTGTCTCCTTTCACCTTCGAACGCCGGTATTTCACCTAATATACTAAGACCTAAATACTTTTGTACGTCTTCCGCATTTTTAATGGTGTTATCAAAATACTCTGCTGCAATTATAATACCTATACCTACCATTAATCCTATAACTCCTGCAATCGCAATGTTCATCTTTTTGTTCGGCTTAATCGGACTTGTAGGAACTTCAGCATCATCTACCACTCTTACATTTTCTACATCAACTATCTCAGCAGCTTTGATAATGATTACTTGCGACATCTCATTGACAACATCAGCCGCAAACTCCGGGTCCGTAGACTCAAAGCTGATTTTAAACATTCGGGAGTTGCTGACAGTAGTTACATTCATCCCTCTCTGCAAGTACTCCGGCTTAACCTTTAGGTCCAAACGCTTAATCACTTCGTTAGCAGCCGTTCTGCTCTTGATGATTTCTCTGTAGTCCATCACTAATCTTTCGTTTACTTGCATTTGTGCAATGCTATAAGGATCATCTTCTTTTCCCGGTTCTTTACCTACAAACAGCAAAGCATTGGCGCTGTAGACAGGATCCGCTATCAAATAAGAATATATCGTAGCACCTATAACGGCAACGATAAAACATATGGCAATAATCCACCATTTTATTCTTAACTAATAAATAATTTCTCGTAGGTTAATATCTTGTTCGTACGTTACTAATTGAGCATCATTTTCCATATGAATCTCCTAACCATAAAACCGGTTTAAAATAACTCGTTACTAAAAATCAAAAATCCAAATGTTTTTTCCCGCCACCTAAGAAGGGCAAAAAAGCAAAAGTTTTTGTTCGTGCAGGTGGTTCCGCTTTGTATTTTGGCAATAACTCTTCGTTTTGCAGGATCTTTTCTGCGTTTTCATCAAAAATCTCTTGGGCTTTCTTTTTCCCAACCCACTGCTCTGTCAATTCAAAAGCTTTGCTTAGTCGAGGTGCTCTCACTCTTTTGGAATGACAATCGGAACCAATAAAATGAACCCAATTCTTCTCCATAAACCGTTTTGTCAACTCCTGCATCTTCGTTCCCGTCATTCCGTTAACTGACAAGGCATTGACTTGCACCAAACATCCCATTTCTATGTAGCGGTACAAAATTTCCGGTTCACGTTGTATGGTTCCATATCTTTCAGGATGAGCTAGAATCACCCGGTAGCCTTGTTCAAAAAGAGCGTAAAGCACATTCTCCGTATAGCTTGGCACTACATCCATCGGCAGTTCCACTAACACATAGTTGCTATCCGCTAAGGTCAAGCAATGTCCTTGCCGAAGGCTTGAAGACAAGTAATAATCCATGTACAACTCGTTCCCTGAGAACAATCGGATTTCCATTCCCTCATCTTCTATCAATGATTGAATTGTATTTAATCTATTCTCAATATCTTCTTCATCATATTCCGTCGAGCCGTATATGTAATGGGGGGTTGTTATCATCTTTTTGATGCCGTCTTCTTCCGCTATACGCAGCATCTCCAAGGTTTCTTCCAAATCTTCCGCCCCATCGTCAAGACCGTAGAGAATATGACTGTGTATATCGATCATACATTCTCCCGCCTGTAAGGACTAATGCAACCAATTATAAACATAACATCCGGCTACAGTTGCCATTTACTATGCGATCTAATAGTGTTTTAAGGGTAACACAAAAAAAGACAAATTGCAAGATAGATACAAGGATAAAAGTCAAAAATTGACCAAAATTTTGTATCAAAATTTTAAAAAAATTCGAAATTACTAAATTGTACCGTGCTTTATTTCGCTATTGTATTATCGCTTTTATCCGATACATTGTTGTTTATTCTTCCTCGGTATAATATTCATAATTATAGTAATTATAATAACTTCCGGACTTTTTATTGATTTTCGTTAAGACCACTCCCAATATGTTCGCCTTTACATTCGTCAATGCTTGTTTTGCACTCAAAGCTCCTTGGATGCTGGTCTCACCGGATGCTAAAACCAATAAAACCCCGTCTGCGAACTTCGAAATAATGGCAGCATCCGTCAGCTGTGCTACCGGAGGCGTGTCAATAACGATAATGTCGAAGTGTTTTTTTATTTGATCCAATAGATTCTTAAATTTTTTCGAAGAAAGCATCTCTGTCGGATTCGGCGGAGTAAAACCGGCGGTTAAAACAAACAAATTTTCTACCTCCGGTATCGCTTTTATAATATTCAGCAACGACAGATCGTCAAAAACCATATCCGCCAAAATATGAGTCAGCCCTATATCATTGCCGATTCCAAAATTTCGGTGAACTCTCGGTTTTCTTAAATCGCATTCCATTAATAGAACCTTCTTGTTCACCTTCGCCATGGCGATGGCGAAGTTACTTGCTACGGTAGACTTTCCGTCGGTAGGTTCCGGGCTGGTAAAGACAATGGTTTTTAACTCATTATCAATACTCGCAAACCCTATATTCGTCCTTAATGTCCGAAAAGCTTCCGCAGCAGGAGATTTCGGATCATAATACGTAATGAGATTTTTCGAGAGTTCTCCTTTTCTCACACGTTTTTTTGAAACTACTTGCTCCATGTCAAATGTCCTTCTGTCCTTTACTAAACTCATCATTTTGTATGTATCTTTATCCCCCTGTTCCCTTTGTTAATCTATATATTTCGTTGATAATTACGTCCAAAAAGAAACCGGTCTTAAAACCGGCATGAACTATTGTATAAAATTAGTTTGGCATATCTTACGTTATTAATACATACGGTTTTAATGGGTATAAGTGTTACAAAGCTTTTGTATGTTTCTTCGTCCTTTATGTGTTTAGACTAATAAACACTCCTTCGGCTGTACCGTTTTGTTTCAAATAGCCGATGTTGCCCTGTTTATATCATTCAGCCTACTTGACCCTTCTTGTGCCTTTCCAAATATCTTCAAAAGGTTGTCATTTTATTTATCGACTCCTCAGGACCAAAAAAACTCGGCTGATGATATATCGTTCATTTTCTTCGTAAACTTTAATATTATTTTTGTCAAAGATCATTTTTTTATTATCAACAGGATGCAAAAGGGATTTGTTTATAATTATTCGAATCATTTTTGTAGATTTTATGGTCATAGTTTAATTTTCTCTTAAATTCGTAGCAAAACCTAAAATTTATCCAAATCATTGTCAACTCTTTCATTGCAATCGCTAAAAAACGACAACATACGAAGTATGAATCCGGATTCTTCTTGCCTTCATTTCTTAGCTTTTGTCCGTTTATAATCAATTTTCCACTGCCTTTATACAACTCTTTGGTAATACCAATATTAAAAAGGCTCAAAATCATCCTCTTCTTTCATTTCTTTATCCATGGCTCCCGTTAAAGAGAATAGCCATTCGATTCACGGATCACATTGTTGACTTATCGTAAGCTGTCGTTTTTCTAATCGACTAAGGTTTTGATTATATATATTTTTTGACCTCGAATAGATAGATATGCCGGTATCCATACCGGATACCCTTCCGCTGTTTTATTTGCACTTGTTAATTCCATGATGTGATTGTCATAGGCCGGGTGCCGCCTCATGCAAAATATCCAAAAAAACAGGCCGGCATGGCCGGCCCTAACCGTAAATAATATTATTACAGCTGCTACACCATCTAACAAAGATTAACGACGATACTTCGAATTGTAGGTATATTACCTTAGCAATTGAAGAATCGTCCGGGGAGTTTGATTGGCTCGTGTTAACATAGCAGTAGCCGTGTACTTAAAATGTTGTTTTTCGTAAACACCATCATTTCATTTGCCATATCCACGCCACGAATACGGCTTTCAACGGCTTGCCGGTTTTTCTTGCGAATGATCAGGCTGTTGATCATGTGCTCTAATCGGTTTTGATAAGCACCTTGATTTGTACATTCGGTAGAAACGGCATTAATGGAATTGTTAACGAAAATAATGGCTGCTTTAACACTCATAAATGTCTTCCGGTGTCCTAGCCGCAATATTATGGCTAAAATTTCCGGTCAAATAAGTGTATTCGCAATATATATCGTGAAAAATGAATAAAACTATAGGAATAATACTTCCGGTCGCTCATATTGATAGGTATTTATGTATGATCCATTTTCTTTTTTCATTTTTACTTTCTATGATGGGTTTAAATAGGAGAAATAGACTTTCTTATAGCACGTCTTAAACTATTGGGATAAGAAGTACAGAGTTTTTTGCCTGAATTTTTGCAGCAAAGAAATGTATTTACCGGATTCACTGTTAAATAGTAGCATAATTAAATATACAACTTGTGTAGATGAAAAAATAGTAAACAAATCCATATAAATAATGAGATATATTGAGAATAGTCGAGAAAAGATGAGTATTATGTATATAATTAAAAAATATGATTATTTATAAATTTTGCGCATAATAATTAATAATGATAAACTATGAACACCATATTTTGAATTCCTCTATACTATAGGCAGTTATGTCGATATTATATAAATTCTCACATTATTAACCCGGTTTTTCAGGTCGGCATACTACAATTTTTTTATGGAGGCATAATTATGAAGAGATTAGCTTGTCTAATCATGGTCGTGGCATTGGTTATAATGCTCCCCATTGTCAAGACAGTTTTTTAGCTTTTCTAAGTTAGCTCTCCTTTCTTATTTTTGTATAATCTTTACAACTGTGCACTCTGTTGGAGGATGTCAAGGGCGAGCGTAAGCGAGTTC
>JAAYHZ010000108.1 GCA_012744235.1 Clostridiaceae bacterium | reverse complement strand
TTTTACCATAAAACCTGTCTCAAGTCTAGTGTTTTCAAGTGTTTCGAGGCTTTTTAAGAGCCCTTTATGAAATTTTCTAGGTACATTAATTGTATAGATTTACTTGAGTTTTTGCAGTAGAATCATATATACTTTTGATGAAATCAAAAACATAATTGATAAATACGGCCGGCCTCAAGTATTACCTTGGAATGAGAACACCCCGTATTGGCGACCGCTTTATGTTGAAGCTCAAGTATGGAGTGATGATACAATAAAAAATATCGTGATGAATGACGGACCGGGAACTCGAAAAATAAATAAACCGATGCTATAAAAGTTTTAAAGGTGTATCATCGATATTTCATTCATCGTTTAATCACAATGAATTTGGGAGGTCTTATAAATGAATTATACAAGACAAAGCAAGTTAAATTTATTTGCGGATAACGCACAACTCATCAAAAAAGAATTTACATGGCACAGTATTTTAGCGAAGCGACTGGCAGCACTTCTGTATGCTCAAGCGGGCAAATCGGTGGATTGTGATGCAATCCGGCAGTGCCACGTTATGATTAAGCAGAATACCGGTGTGTTTTCTACCTTTCGGGGGAATATGGCATTATGTATAGCGGCGTTGCTTTCATTATCTTCTAATCCGCAGGTGGTATTCAGCAAAACATTGAAGGTTTATGACCTTTTGAAAAGCGAAAAATTCCGTGCTTCGGATTATCTTGCGGTTGCCGCATATCAGATTGCCGCACAATCCGATACTTCCGATTATAGGAAAGTCGTAGCTCGCACACGGAGCTTTTACGATGGAATGAAGGCTCAACATTTTTTCTATACGGGGCAGGACGATTATATCTTTGCTGCCATGTTGGGGCTTTCGGATTTGGATGTTACGACGGGAACGGAGCGCATTGAGCAGCTTTACAGCCGGCTAAAAAGCGAGTTTTGGGCTAAAAACAGTATTCAGGCCTTGGCTCAGGTGCTGGTACTTGGAAAGTCAGACGACAGTGCTGTTGATCGAGTTCTTGCTTTACGAGATGCGCTTAGAGCGCAAAAAATAAAGCTTGATAAAGCCTATACGCTGCCGATATTAGGAATCCTCGCCTTGCTGCCGGTAGGGGTTGACACGATTGTCCGCGATATATGTGTATTAAAGGATGTCTTGAGGGAGAAAACAGGATTTGGCTTGCTGTCCGTTACTTCTCAAGAGCTGCTTTTGTATGTAGCATCAATTGTAGCGAGCGAATATGCCGAGAGTATAAAAGACGAGGTATTGACGGCAACGCTTTCGACTAGTATCACTAATATTATTATCGCACAGCAAGCCGCGATGCTAGCGGCCATTTCTGCATCCTCCGCAGCGGCGGCATCGTCGTCATAAGCTTTGCTATAGAATAATGGAAATACCTGTAAATAAAGAGCTTTCCGATACGGAGCTTTTTACCGGGACGTAGAACCGATTTATTGATTTATTATTTATCCGTTGTTATAATCAATGCAATATGCACGAGGTGCGGATGATGCTTGCATCGGATTTTTGCTCGAGTCCTGCATGCGATGAGTTTCACGGCAGGCATGTTTCTTGGACAAATATTGAAGAAGAAACGAAGGATAAAAAGTAGCAACGAGTGCTAATGACTTAAAAACATATGATTATTAATTAATCGAGGAAGGTACATGGAAGCTTGTAACAAGAAAAGAGCATGGATCGTTATTGCAATATTCTCGGTATTTCTATATCAGCAATTCTGTAGCAAAATAGGTACGCTTGTTGCTAATGTTTTTGATTACAACACAATTGATAAATATAATGTTTTCGCTTGGATTTCTATACACCATATCGTGCAGACGCTTTTCGCTTTGGTACCTATCGCCATACTATCAAAAACATATAATATGGATTTTGGTTTTAAATCAGGCAACAAAAAAATAGGATTAAAATATGTTCGGATTTTTACTATGGCTATGTTAGCCTATATAACAATCATATCGGTTATCGGATATTTTAGCAATCAAATCATGCAATATGATTATCCGTTGACATGTGCAAATGTAATAGGTTCATTAAGCTTTCAACTCTTTCTTTCAGGTCCTTCGGAAGAAATTCTATTTCGCGCATTGCCGATTTCAATAATTGCATGTTTTATTCCAAGTGAAAAGGGCATAAGAATTTCCAAACTGCATATTTCGTGGGCAATTGTAATCTCTGCCGTATTTTTTGCTCTTGCACATATTAAATGGACGGTAAACCCGTTTTCAGCAAGCTTCAATTATATGCAATTGCTATTATCGTTCGTATTGGGAATCATGTACGGTATTGTCTATCAAAAAAGTAAAAGTGTCATATATCCGATGATGATGCACAGCTTCACTAACGTTGCGGTCGTTGGAGCCGGATACATTTTATCGATCATTCGGTAATTCTCCTATTAATTAAAAGCCTGTATTCTGTATAAAGTTACAGGCTTTTCTTGTATTCCATAGAAAGCGATAAAAAAGAATATCCTGTTTCGTATCGGATCCACTAAAAACTGCTGCCGGATCGATTTTTAACGATTTTTTTTACCATAAACCAAGCAAATTCCGGTCCATATGACGGCACAAATCGCGATTATTACGCTTTTGTTTATAAGCCAAATCCCGTTCCGGTCTCCGGAATACCTTATAAACAGATAAATGTATTCCGTCATCGGATAACGCAGCATGCTTTTTGAAAGCATTGCAAGCAGCCAGATCATACCGCATACCAAGGTCGAAACATGCTCATGGGTAAAGATGAGGTTACACAATACGGTCAATGTAGATAACATAAATGCCGGTGACAGGTATATTAAAATCATCTCTTGCAGAGGGATTTCGGACCGGATATGGAAAACAATAGCCATGCATAAAACGACAAAAAACGTAACGGTAGCAAAAACGGTAACGGATCTGTAGAGTACCCAGGAAATCAGGGATTTACCTTGTGCTGCAATCATATCATAGTTGTCATCCGCCTTAATTTTTCCCCATTCGCCGATGAATATTGCCGCAATGAACGGAAAAATTACTTCAAACCCGATTAAGCTTAAGTTGAGCATTTCACCGGCAAAAATGGCTATAAGGGTAAAAACAACAACAAGAAAGGCTAAAATCAATATGGGATTTATACCGAGGATCATTAACTCGCTTTTAATTTGTTTCATTAATCATTCCTCCATAGCTTGCGTCTTAGGAACAAAGGAACGGCTGATATTAGCCCGCAACCTATTAGAAATAGCAAGTTTGCCTGAATCCCATCGGTATTAATATATGGAAATTTCGGATGCTGCCAAATAAGCTTTTTTAAATCTCCCGATGTAATCAGATAAAACGGCATTTTATCCGCCGAGTCCGGTGAAGCCGCATTGAGTATAAACAACACGGATGCAAGCACATAGAACAGACGAACATCAACAATAGCCGGAAGCGCTACTGAAATAAAGCTTATAAATATGCTAACAGGCAGAACATTAATAATTAAAGCCTTAGAAAAAGGAACCAGGCAATCCGTTAATGCAATATCAATCGGAACACTCACATAAAAAACAAGAGTATTTAATGCCAGAAAAAGAGAAAAAACGGTATAGGTATAAATAAAACCGCCAAGTAATTTCCCGAATATGTACTGAAGCTTTGTAATCGGGCTTGCCATTATTAATTGCTTCATGCCTGTTTTATGATCAATAGCCATACGATTTGATAGTAAGAACATCAATCCGAAAGTAGCGATTAAAGCACCGAAGCTAAGGGAGCGATATATGAAATACGAAGGCTGTAATAGGAATTCTATCCGGGCAAGATTTTTTTCCGACGGAAAGCCGTCAAGCAAAGTTATGACTACAGAAGCGGCCAGAACGCCCCAGGTTGCGATTCGTTTTAACTGCATTACATATTCGTAATAGATAACGGAAAGCAGCTTACGCATCGTTTTTTCCTCCCATACAGTACACATATGCATCTTCCAAGGTTGCCGATACAGATTCGGCGCCGGGAAAATTCATGTTTTTATCCACGATGCGGACAGTCAAGCCTTTGCTGGCATATGTAGTGGAAATTACGACTGCTTGTTTTTGAATATCGAAGAGCTGATTTTCATTGTCAATTTTTATAACTTTAATTTTTCCTTCTACATGATTAATAAGGTCGGCAGAAGCTCCGGCATAAAATAGCCGGCCTTTCCTCAGTACGGCCAGTTCTTCACATACTTGATAAACATCTTCTATGATGTGAGTTGACAGTATAATCGTTTTATCATCTTTTGCAAACCGGGACAGGATACCGCGAAACCTAACACGCTCTTCCGGATCAAGACCTGAGGTAGGCTCATCTAAAACTAAAATTTCCGGGTTACCGACAAGCGCTTGCGCAATTCCGACACGGCGCTTCATACCGCCGGAAAGCTGTCCGATTTTTCTTTTTGAGAATTCAAGCATTTCGACCTGCTGCAGTGCGATATTTACCTGATTTTTATCATAAACTCCTTTAATCTGCGCCATATAATTCACAAAATCAAAGACGGACAGAGAAGGGTACATGGACAATTCCTGCGGTAAATAGCCGATGCGTTTTCTGACTTCGTCACCTTGGCTTTTTAAATCGTATCCGCATACCTTTATTGAACCGCTGTCGGGCTTGAGTACTGTAACCAGCGCTTTCAATAAAGTGGTTTTTCCGGCTCCGTTATGTCCCAGCAATCCGAATACACCGTTTTTCACATTAAAACTTATATTGTCCAGTGCGACAACGCCGTTTTTATAGCATTTTGATATATTTCTTAGTTCAATGTTATACATAAAAACCTCCGTTAAATGTTTGTGCGGTTTTGTTGATTCTGAAAATATCCGGTCAAGTATTGTTAAATGTAATATACTCTTGCTTTGTGCTATAAGCCGGATAAGGGTAAAAGTATGAACGGCTTATGTGAATAGAAGTAAAAATCGTCAATCCAATAGAAAGTACGAAAACAATGACGCCGATTTTTTGAATAGCCGGTCTATATTCCCTAAAAAGAGACCTCATACGCCGTTCGGCAAGCATGTAACCGACCGCATTGATTCCCCATGATTTGGGCTTATGATAATACGATGAAAGCTCCAACAAGTGCAGTATCGTTTTTGAATATTCGATTTGCGATACGGAATTACCCATGAAAGATAAGACATATTGGTCACAGTCCATTTCACAATGCTCGGAAAAATCATTTTTTATAATCCGGGCAAAAGGATTAAACCAGTGGATAATACAAACAACATCAAATATTCTCTGATAAATATGGTGCTTTCTACGGATATGTATTAACTCGTGAAAGAATACGATTTCAATTTCCTTATCCGGTAGCTGCCGAATAATGGCTTCATTGATAATAACAGCGGGGCGTAGAAAAGCAATAACACATGCCGGCTCGCTTAATGTTCCGCAATATAGTACGGGCGCTTTCTTAAGCCCGAGTCTTGATATACAGTCGTTATAAATCCGATTAATATGCTCATCCGTGCAGATATTGTAGCTTTTGAGCGCGTAAAGGGCAAATATACTCCTTACGATATGGAATAAGCAAAATACGGCACATCCAAGCATCCAAACGGTACACGCAACTTTATATCCATAAACCCATACGGTCCCCTCGGGTGATATGAGCCATAAAGCCGGAGCAATTATAGGAAGAAGAAAAAAGACCATACCGCATATATCGAGGCTAAGTGGCAAGAGTACACGGAATGCTCTCTTCACGAAAATCGACATTATGGAGAAAATGCTCCCTATGATAGTAACAAAAATCACAATGTAAAAAATATCGTTTATTATTGTCATTGCTGCTTATCCTGCTGCTCGATTAGTTTTTTAAGCGATTCCAGCTCGCTTTTTGGCAGATTACCGCTTTTTATGAAGCATGATACCATCTTCGCTAACGAACCGTCATAAATACGGTGTAAAAAGTGCTTGCTCTCTTCTAAGAGGCACTCACTTTCCGAAATAGCAGGATAGTATAAATACCTCTTACCCTTTCGCTTGGTAATCAGTGCCTTCTTTTTTACCAATCGTGCCAGGTATGTTTGAATCGTGGTGGTACTCCATCCGGTATGATTTAATTTAAATAAGATATCTTGCAGTGTTTGCGGTGACTCTTTCCAAATAACCTTCATCACTTGTAATTCCGATTCTGAAATCGAAACATACTTTTCCATAGCTGCTCCATTCATTGATACAATGTAGTTCTATTATAATCAATAAACTACAAGCCGTCAATCCATACTTATTAAGGTTTGTTAAGAAACCAACCGAATGCCAATCGAATGGCGGTTTATTATAACGAACATATCGAGGGTCTTTTTAATTTAAAAGCTGTAATCTAAAAAGAGTAGGGTTGAGTCGTAATAATAAAACAATACGGAACGGCGGTGAAGTCGCTAAAGATTAATTCCATCTGTACCGGAAAAAACGCGGATAAAAGGGATGGGTACGGCATCATTCGGATCATTGTTCTTACAATCTATATTTAAGGTAAATTTAAGGCTTATATCAGCTGTATTACAGGTTCGATTCCTATGATAGGAATGAACCTGAATGAAAGCTGTTTTTTTATGTAAAAGGTCGGGTTTAAAAATTGTTAAGCATTGATAAAAAAAATGCAAAGCGAAAGGGAGGAGCAGTTATGAAAAAGAATGAGCTTAATGTAATGTGGAAGTATGTATTGAATACGTACTTGTTGTTTTGGGTAATGGTCTTAGGGCTTGGCGGCTTGGTATCACAAGTATTGCACGGCACGTCTTTTGCGATGCAATGGGTTGTTGTATTATGCAGCTGGTCTCCGACAATAGTTCTCCTTGCTATGCTGAAAAAGCTTAAGCCTAAAAAGAACGTAAAAGAATTTTATCAAAAGGCTTTTAAAGATAAAGTACACCCGGGTCATGTTTTGCTTGTTTTTGCAATTACGGCGGGAGTACTCGTATTATCGGCGTCGATTATATCCGCAGCCCGAAGGACATCCGTTACCGAGCATCTTTTATTTGATCCGTCCGTTTTACCGGGCGCCCTTTTGTTTACGCTTTTACAGGGAGCATCCGGCGAAGAATCCGGTTGGCGTGGATACTTGCGTCCGGAGCTAGAAAAACGATATGGCTTTATAAGAGGGAATGTTGTCTTGGGTGTAATTTGGGCATTTTGGCATGCGCCCCTTTGGTTTGTCTCGACCGATTACAACGGATGGTCGCTTCTTCTTTATGTCTTTGAAAATGTCGTGATTTTGACATCATTAACCTTCATCATGGCAGTTATAATGAAGAAGTCCGATAATCTTTTTAACGCATTTTGGATTCACTTCTGTTTTAATTTGTCGATGGTATTCAGCCCGGATGATACTTCTTTCTTTGTGGTATTTACAGTGCTGTATCTTGTAGCCGCATTAATACTATTGGGTAGTCATTTACGTTCCTCTCATTTTAGAGATGTAAAACGTGATGAATTACATACTTCATATTGATTCTATTTTTAAAGATGAGTATTCCTTTTTGTAGAAGACAATATCTTACTTATTTTTGATGGGTTATACGAGAAACTGACAGGTGATGGAGCTTTGCGTGAAGCCGCTCAGTGTGAGAATGTTAGAGTGATCGGTACGATTGGTATTCTTGATCCGTTATGGAACGGTGGTTATATAAATACAAATGATTATAAATGAAGTCTGCAGGAACTGCAAAAACATAATGGAAGAAAGGTGAGATTACCAAAGAATGAAATTTCTATAAGACTTCGTCGCTTGAATAGTAGGTTAAAGGGTACGTGTGAATTTTCAAAAATTAAATTTTGATTCTACTGCAAAAACTCAAGTAAATCTATACAATTAATGTACCTAGAAAATTTCATAAAAGGCTCTTAAAAAGCCTCGAAACACTTGAAAATACTAGACT
>JAAYHZ010000107.1 GCA_012744235.1 Clostridiaceae bacterium | reverse complement strand
GTTTTTTGTAAGTATTTGTTTCCTCCCCTCCTTCGTATATAATGGTAAACAGGTGGAAAACGGACATTCGACCTTTTTAAAATATTGAAAAATCATTAAAGGAGAAAAAAACATGTCTTGGGCTGAGCAAACGTTTAAAGAACTGACATTGGAGCAAAAAGTCGGTCAATTGATTATCACCAGAGGCTTGTATTTCATTGATTCCATGGAAGAAATGCTGAAGGAAGGCCTGTTAGGCGGAATCGGCGCCGTGGTGGTCCGGCAAGTATGCAAAAAGGATCCCGTAAAGCTTACCGAGTATTTGAACAAGCTGTACAGGATATCCAAAATACCTCCCTTTATGTACTTGGATGCCGAAACCGGGATTTGCGATATGTTTTACGATGTAGGAACCTCTTTCCCCACCCAAATGGCCATAGCGGCAACCGGGGATCCGGAGCTTTCTTACGATGTAGCCAAGGCGATCGCCAAAGAAGCCAAGGCCTTAGGCTTTGATATCATCTCCAATCCGGTACTGGATATAAATTCCAATCCCAATAACCCCATTATCGGGACTCGATCCTTCGGCGACAATACGGATACCGTTATTCGTTTCGGAGAAAGCTACATCGACGGTATGCAGAGCCAAAGGATCATACCGAACGGGAAACACTTCCCCGGACACGGCGATACGGCCGTCGATTCTCACATTGCCATGCCGATTGTCGATCGCTCTCGTGAAATATTGGACAATATGGAGTTAAGACCTTTCCGTGAATTGATTAAAAAAGGAATGAAAGGTCTTATGACCGCTCATATCTATTTCCCCGCTCTTCAGGAAGGAGAAGAGCCGGGAACGCCCGCCACTTTGTCAAGAAAAATCATGACCGGATTGCTAAAAGAAGAATGGGGCTTTCAAGGCTTAAGCATTACCGATAGCCTGACCATGAGGGCGATAAAGGACCGTTACGGCATTGAACAAGCCGCCGTTCTTGCTTTTAAAGCGGGCAACGACATGATCCTTCAAGACTATAACTCGGATCCTATGATTACCTTCAATGCATTGCTCAAAGCCGTAAAAGAAGGAGACATCGATATGAAACAGGTCGATGCCGCCGTTATGAAAATACTCAAGTACAAAGAATGGGCTTTGGTACATGAAAGAAAAGAAATATCCTACGACACAACGGAAAAGCTGATGTCCGTAAAAGAACACATCGAGCTTTCCAAGAAAATCGCCGACAAATCCGTTACTCTTTTGGAAAACCGTACGCTGCCCTTGAAAGCAACGGACGGCGGAAGAAAAACCTTGGTGATCGCCACCGCGAGCGATGCCGGTTTAACGGCTGCAAAGGATATGGCCACGTTGATTACCCAAAAATTCTATCATTTCTACAACTCCGTCAAAAAATATGCGGAGCAAGCGGAATTGTATTTGGTAAACGAAGATCCGACAAAGGAGCAATTAACCTATATTGATCAAAACTGCAGCCGATACGACGACATCATCTTTATTACCTTCGTAAGAATATTAAGCTACAAGGAAGGAAGCGGTACCATTCCCGAATCCCAAGTGAAGCTTTTGAACATTCTTAAAGAAAAGAACCGCTCCGTTTCCGCCGTTATCGCAGGAAATCCTTACGTGGCAAGCAAGATGCCCGAAACGGACAATCTTTTGTGCACCTACTCCGATAATATTTATTCTCTGGATACGGCGGCGGATATCCTATACGGCATAAAAAATGCACAAGGAAAGCTGCCGGTTACCATCTCCGATAAATATTCCTACGGATACGGATTGTAATACCGATAATACCGTAAAAAAAGCCCGCAGAGCTCTATGAAGAGCTTTGCGGGTAAATTTGGAGACAATAACGATGTTTAGTCGTTACGTTGCTTACGAAAGTCAGATTTCCATGTTCATGACGCTTCGCACTTCGTCTAACGTCGCTTCCGCTATTTCACGAGCCTTGTTAACTCCTCGCTTCAATACGTCCCTTACATAATCCATGTTGGCTTCCAATTCTTTTCTTTTCGCTCTCAAGGGTCTGAGGTAGTCATTCAAGGATTCGGTCAGCATTCTTTTCAGCTGCGCTCCGCCCCCGTCCCCTATTCTTTCCGCAATGGCTTCCGGCGCCTCTCCGGTGGAAAGAGAAATCAACGTCAACAAATTCGAAACCTCCGGTCGGTTTTCCGGATCGTAGGTGATTTGTCTTTGGGCATCGGTTTTCGCTTTTTTAATGAGTTGGGCGGTTTCGTCTTCCGTTGCACTGAGCATGATGGCGTTGTTTCGACTTTTACTCATTTTTTGGCTGCCGTCCAGCCCTAAAATCAAGGGAGCTTTGCTCAAAAGGGGCTGTGGCTCGGGAAATACCGCCATATTTTGCGCAAATCTTTCGTTGAAGCGTCGTGCGATGGTGCGGGTCAATTCCAAGTGAGGCAATTGGTCCTTCCCGACCGGAACCACGTTTCCTTTGCAGAACAAAATATCGGCCGCCTGATGCACGGGGTACGTATACATACCGGCATTAATGCGTTTGAGTCCGGCTGCGGCGATTTCCTCCTTCACGGTGGGGTTTCGGTCCAATTCCGCCATGGTCACCAACGTCAAGAAAGGAAGCAGCAGTTGGTTGAGCTCCGGTACGTGGCTGTGGGGAAAAATACATACATTGTCGGATTCCGGATCAATCCCGGCGGCTATATAGTCAATGGTCAATTGCTTAATGTTTTCGGAAATATGTTCGAATGTGTCTCTGTCGGTTAACACTTGGTAATCGGCAATAACGATAAAGGTTTGAACACCTAAACGGTGAAGCCGAACGCGATTTTGCAAAGAGCCGAATAAATGGCCGATATGAAGACGCCCGGTAGGACGGTCTCCCGTTAAAACTCTGTATTTTTGGGGGTTTTTAATTAGGTCCTCTTCCAGCTTCAAGCTTCGTTCTACCGTGGCTTCAAAAGTACCGTAATTGAGTTTTTCTTCTATTGTCATAAAGTATCGCGGCTTCAAAGCATTTATACCCAAAAAAGCCGCTTCTCCTTTCTAACGGCAAATCGTCTTGTTTATTACTCAAATTCCTATAACTTTTTGTATTATAACCGAAACATCCCGATTTTTCAAACATCAATAACAATTTTACCGGTAATTTCACAATTGATTCTTTCTCCTGTGATATTATAAATCTAACCTCGGATAAAAAAAGAAGGTGGTCGCAATAGCATCGCATAAAAAATATACGGTTGCCGTCGTTGTTATTCTTCTTATCGTAACATGGCTTTTGTTCGTGCTGCAGGATTTTACGGCTCTGCTATATTCAAAGCCCTTTCGTACCGGTTTGGATTCGAACACCTTAAAAGCTTTCGTTGTTTTTCTCACGACACTTCTTGTTTTCATAACGGGAAATGACGGGTTGAACAAAAGAGATGCTTTCCTTATGAAGGTCATCTATGTTCTCATCATCATAGCCGATTTTTCTTTGGTATACTTCGAAAGCCAAACCGTAGGTATCTTTTTCTTCATTTGGGTCCAATCCGGGCTGATTTTAAGGAACTCCGCGGGAATGAAAGAAAAGTTAAAACGAAATTTTATCAAGCTTTTACTTCCCTCCCTTTCGGTCGGTTTCATCCTCCCGACCGCCTTGCTGTTCTTTATTCGTTCCTTGTCTTCCCGGCCGCATCTTTTGGTTTTTATGGCGATCTATGCCTGTACCGTTTCATTGTCCCTTTGGGCCGCCGCTTCCGCCTATATATTAAGACTGTTGCCGAAAAAAAACGGGCTTTTGGTATTTATAGGGATGATCTGCTTTCTTTTCTGCGATATCAATGTCGGATTATCGTGGATCTTACCGAAGGGCATGGAAAGGTCCCTCGCTTACGCATTCATATGGGTTTTCTATGCCCCGGCATTGACCTTGATCGCTTTAAGCGGGTACAAGCTTTCGACGAATAAAAAATCCTCCCGTTAACCTTATACCCGGTTTCTTTCATCCGAGATTATGATACAATGAATCTTGGTTTACAATTAAAATATAACAAAAAGG
>JAAYHZ010000106.1 GCA_012744235.1 Clostridiaceae bacterium | reverse complement strand
GGTATACACTTGACCGTTTAGGGACAAAGAAATAATTCCCGTATTCCCTTTGGTTCGAATCAGGCGATGGACGTCATTGGCTTGCAATTGAATGGATTTGCTAGGAACCGTTTTACCGTATATAACAGCAGGAACAAATCCCGCTTTTCGCACCTTATACCCTTTCTCCGTCCTCTCTATAGCTGCCAAGGCTTCTATACTCATAACGCATACCTCCTATTCTATGTCGTAATGGTATATGACCGATTAGCTATATAGTCCGTCGGCTATATGGCTATTATTTACAACAAAGTATAGCACCCGCAAGTGGAAAAGTCAAATTTACAGATAATAACATGCAAAATGTTTGTTCTTTTTTCGGTATAAAAATTTTTTGATTTTTTTAAAATAATTTAACATTCTTTTTAATGAATTATTATTCAATTTGTTGTATAATATCCAAAGCAAAAACGGATTTACGATTGTTATTTATACATTTAATGCATAAATATAACATCTGTATCGAAAAGAAGAAATCGGACGGAGGAATGTTACATGCCGAAAAGAGAAGATATCAACAAAATTATGATTATCGGTTCGGGACCGATCATCATCGGACAAGCCTGTGAATTTGATTATTCGGGAACACAAGCCTGCAAAGCATTACGAAAATTAGGATACAAGGTGGTTTTGGTAAATTCCAATCCGGCTACGATTATGACGGACCCCGGTATGGCCGATGTCACATATATCGAGCCGTTGAATGTCAAAAGGCTGACCGGCATTATCGAGAAAGAAAGGCCGGACGCCATCCTGCCGAACTTAGGCGGGCAATCCGCATTGAATTTATGCTCGGAGCTTGCGGAAAAAGGAGTCTTGGAAAAATACCAAGTGAAAGTCATTGGCGTCGATATCGAAGCCATTAAAAGAGGAGAAGACCGCATCACTTTCAAAGAAACCATGAAGCGTTTGAATATCGAAGTACCGAGAAGCGAACCCGCTTATTCGGTAGACGAAGCCCAAGCCATTGCGGCGGAATTGGGCTACCCTGTAGTCATACGCCCGGCTTACACCTTAGGGGGAACCGGTGGCGGGCTTGTGTATAACGTGGAAGAGCTTCGTCAGGTAGCCGGCCGCGGGATTTCCGCAAGTATGATCGGACAGGTCCTGATCGAAGAATCGGTTCTAGGCTGGGAGGAGCTGGAGCTGGAGGTCGTCCGGGATCAAAAAGGACAGAAAATTACCGTATGCTTTATCGAAAATGTGGACGCCATGGGCGTTCATACGGGAGATTCTTTCTGCGTCGCTCCCATGCTGACCATTAGCGAAGAGCTCCAAAAAAGACTGCAGAAAATGGCTTATGACATTGTGGACGAGTTGGGAATCACCGGCGGAACCAACGTACAGTTTGCCCACGATCCGGTTTCCGACCGTATCGTAGTTATTGAAATAAATCCGAGAACCTCTCGTTCTTCCGCCCTTGCTTCAAAAGCAACGGGATTTCCCATCGCCTTCGTATCCGCCATGCTGGCGACCGGCATCACATTGGACGAAATCCCCTATTGGAGAGACGGAAGCTTGGAAAAGTACACCCCGTCAGGAGATTACGTGGTGGTTAAATTCGCAAGATGGGCCTTTGAAAAATTCAAAGGAGCCCAAGACAAGCTGGGAACCCAGATGAAAGCCGTAGGGGAAGTCATGAGCATCGGAAAAACATACAAGGAAGCCCTTCATAAAGCCATCCGCTCGTTGGAGATCGGAAGGTACGGCTTGGGGTTCGCTTCCAATTTCCATGAGCTTTCTTTGGAAGAATTGCTGAAAAAGCTGGTGGAGCCCACATCGGAAAGGCAGTTCCTTCTGTATGAGGCCTTGAGGAAAGGAGCCGACCTTGAAGAGCTGTACCGTTTGACCGGTATCGAGGTTTGGTTCCTGCAGCAGATGAAGGAGCTGGTGGAGCTTGAAGAAGAGATTTTAAAATACAAAGGGAAAGATTTGCCGGAGGATTTGCTTTTGCAAGCAAAGAAAGACGGTTTTGCCGACCGCTATTTAGCCCGGTTGCTGGATGTTAGCGAAAAGCAAATTCGAGAAAAAAGAATGGCCATAGGAATCCTCCAAGGCTACGAAGCCATCCCGGTAAGCGGTGTCGAAAATGCAGCCTACTACTACTCTACTTACCATTCAAAGGATAAAGTCGAAACAAGTACGAGAAAGAAGGTCATGGTTTTAGGAGGAGGTCCGAACCGGATCGGCCAGGGAATCGAATTCGACTACTGCTGTGTTCATGCGGCCTTCGCATTAAAGGACAAAGGATACGAAACCATTATCGTCAACTGCAACCCCGAAACGGTGTCTACGGACTACGATACCTCGGATAAGCTGTTTTTCGAGCCTTTGACAGTGGAAGACGTTTTAAGCATTTATCAAAAAGAAAAGCCTTTTGGCGTCATCGTACAATTCGGAGGACAGACGCCTTTGAATATTGCCGCCGAGCTGGAGCAAGCGAATGTCCGCATATTGGGGACAACTCCGGATACCATCGACCTGGCGGAGGATCGGGATCGCTTCCGTAAGATCATGCAGGATTTGGATATTCCCATGCCGGAAGCGGATATGGCATGGAACATCGACCAAGCGCTGGGTATTGCCAAAAAAATCGGCTATCCTTTAATGGTCCGTCCTTCCTACGTATTAGGAGGAAGAGGCATGGAAGTCGTACACGATGACGAAGAATTGTGTTCCTACATGGAAAACGCCGTAGGGGTAAGCCCGGATCGACCCATTTTGATTGACAAGTTCTTGGAAAACGCGGTGGAATGCGAAGCTGACGCCATTGCAGACGGAGAAAACGCATTTGTTCCGGCCATTATGGAACACATCGAGCTTGCCGGCATTCATTCCGGCGACTCCGCTTGCGTCATTCCTACCGTCGGTATCTCCGATAAGAATGTAAAAATCATTCACGATTATACAAGCAAGATTGCCAACGCATTGAACGTTGTCGGACTGATGAATATCCAATATGCCATTGCCAATGACAAGGTATATGTTCTGGAAGCCAACCCGCGAGCCTCTCGTACCGTGCCTTTGGTTTCGAAGGTCTGCAATATCCAAATGGCACGCATCGCCACGGAAATCATGGTCAATGCGGCATCCGGTATTCCGAGTAAAATCGATAAATTGACCCACGCCCACATCAAGCACTTCGGCGTTAAAGAATCCGTATTTCCCTTCAACATGTTCCCGGAGGTGGACCCGATCCTCGGTCCCGAAATGCGTTCTACGGGAGAAGTATTAGGGCTGGCTCGTTCCTTCGGCCTTGCCTATTATAAATCCCAAGAAGCGACGGGCTTAACCTTGCCGGAGGAAGGAACGGTATTGATTTCGGTGGCATACACGGACCGTCCCGCCATATTGGAAACGGCAAAGCTCTTTTACGAGATGGGATTTAAAATCCGAGCTACGAAAGGAACCCACGCTTTCTTGAAGGAAAACGGCATCGAAAGCGAGGTTATCAGTAAACTCGGAGAAGGACGTCCGGATATATTGGACCATATCACCAACGGGGATATCCATCTTGTCATCAATACTCCCCTTGGAAAGGCCGGCAAGCAGGACGACTCCTACATCCGTAAAGCCGCCATTAAATGCAAAATCCCCTACATCACCACCGTAACCGGAGCCCTTGCAAGTGCAAAAGGCATCGCCGCATACAGGAACAACAAAAAGTCGGCTACGGAGGTTCTTTCTCTGCAGGAGTATCATAAAGAAATTTGGTACGGGGATTAAAGAGAAACATCGATACAAATCCAAATCCGGATTTTCTCGAAGGGGAAAATCCGGATTATTTATGTGCATATTTCTAGAATATACCATGGTTACACTTTGCATTTCCCCTTGGTATTGATAATAGATTTATCGGGAAGTATTCTTTTGTTATCATTCGACATATCTTTAGAAACCGTGCGAGGTATACGAAATGATGAAAAATCATTTTAAACGTTTCATTTCCATACTTGTACTGTCCTTGATTGTATCTTGTGCGGGACAAAACAACGACGGTTCCAAGTACCTGCCTACAGCCGGAGAAAGCTCTTTATTTCATGAATTGGCTGATGACGGATCCGGATGCTTCCGACATATTGACCTTCGGGTCGAATATGATGAATTTGAAGCATTATCGCTTTTCCGACGACGGCACCATCATACCTGAAAAAGATAACCTTATTTACGGCTATTACAGCCTTGTGGCCGGTTTCACGAGCAAAGCTTTTTTATGCGGCAACGAGCAGTTCGACATCAGCAAAATATATCGAGAAAAAACCTATTATGCGGAAATTCCGCCGTTTTATAAAAAATTGGCGGATCAACATACTTATATCAATTATTTGCAAAATTTCTATGTAAGCAATGAATACGACATCAAAAAAAGACACCAAAGTATCGTAAAAATTCCGGATGACCTTATCAACAATCCCCAAAGCTCGTTATCACCGAAAAGAAATGATAAGAAAAATCGAGGAATCCGGAATCGAAATATACGGGGATTGATTTAAAACAACTCGTCCAACAAACAATAGTACTTTATTTTCCCCTCTTCCCCAATCGATAAAACCTCTAACCCTGCCTCGGGATACGAATATTTCGGGTAAGCAGAAATCACCGTGGCAAAACACCGTATCGGAAGGAGGCCGGTTGTTTTTCAGTC
>JAAYHZ010000105.1 GCA_012744235.1 Clostridiaceae bacterium | reverse complement strand
CCTTAAACCAGCTCGACCATCTCTCCATACAAGGCGAATATAAATATATCATAATCGATTTATCAAAGTCAAGAATAAGAGCGAAAAAATTTGAGCCAAATACTTCTAGATCTATAGGAGATTCCTAGTTTATTAGAGTATCGATACAAGTAAACCCGGTTAATTATACCATTCGGTGTACCATTTGGCATCCGCTTGAATTGACTAAAAAGAGGCTTTCGTGCTAAAATATAAAAGGTGGAAATCAATTCGTAGAAAGAAAGAATAAAATAAATATTGGGTACCGTCTGTAAATTTTGCAGGGGGTTTGTCTGTGTTTGTTTTTTAGGTTCTTATTAACGTTGGAAAATCGAAAAGTCGTAACCGACTTTGAGAACGTTGAAAGCAAAACAAATTATTGAAAACGGAGTATGGTAATGATCATCATTGAAAGAAATATATCGACGAAGGAAAAACAGAACGTTATCGATCTGCGCAGATTATTAGGTAAAAACTATGATGAACTTCCGGAAATGCAGACAATTTATAACCGAGCCATGGAGAACATCATAGAAAAGCTGGAAAGCATCGATCATAATTTTTATAAATTATACAATCGTAACTCTATACATCATATTGAAAGCCGACTAAAAACACCGGAAAGCATATTCAACAAATTAAAAAGAAAAGGTTACGAACCGAGTATTAAGAAGGCCAAGGAAGTATTGACGGACATCGCAGGCATTCGTGTCATTTGCCACTTTAAAGACGATATCTATACGGTCGCCGACATGCTTTGCAGTCAAAAAGACATTACGTTGATGTGCACAAGAGACTATATTAAAAATCCTAAACCGAACGGATATCGAAGCTTGCACATCATTGTCTCCACTCCCGTGGTCATAAAAGATAAAATCCATATAACACCGGTAGAAATCCAGATACGGTCCATTGCCATGGATTTTTGGGCGAGCTTGGAGCATCAAATCCGTTATAAAAATGCGGATTGTCCGGCGGAAAGCCTATTTGAGCGCTTGAAGTCCTGTGCCGACCGCATAGCGCAGATCGATGAAGAAATGCAGAGCATTAATAAAGAAATCGAACTTTTCGGTATCTCTAAAAAAAGTGAATCCCTATGATCGATTTCTTTTCTTCCAAGACCCGCATAAACTAAACTTATACCAACCATAATAACTATTTACTTTTTTTATATCAGCACATCGTGTATAATGTGACTTGCGATGCCGTTGATTCGTTTTTTAGCGGAGTTGACATAGTAAGGAGATGTGAAAGATGGAAAGAGCGGTAGGAACAATAGTAAGAGGGCTTCGAGCACCGATATTTAAAAAAGGAGACGACGTGGTCCGTATTGTATCGGATGTAGTCGTTAATGCAGCCAAATCGGAAGGCTATGATATCGAGAATAAAGATATTGTTGCCGTAACCGAATCGGTGGTCGCTCGCGCTCAAGGAAACTATGCTACCACGGATCAAATAGCCAAAGATATAAGACAAAAATTCGGATATACGGAATTGGGTGTCGTGTTTCCGATTCTAAGCAGAAATCGATTTGCCATATGTTTAAAAGGGATTGCAAAGGGCGTTAAAAAAGTAATCCTTTTGCTGAGTTATCCTAAAGACGAAGTGGGAAACCATTTGATTGATCCGGATTCTTTGGATCAATATAATATAAATCCGTATTCGGATACTTTAACGGAAGAGCAATTCCGCAAGTATTTCGGTTATACAAAGCATTACTTTACAGGCGTTGATTATGTCACATACTATAAAGAATTGGTGGTAAACGCCGGGGCGGAATGCGAAATCATATTTTCCAATAACCCCGTGACGATCCTCCGGTACACCAAAAACGTATTGGTATGCGACATCCATACAAGAACCCGAACAAAAAGATTAATCAACAATGCCGGTTGCGATATTCTTTACGGATTGGACGATATACTTTCACAATCCGTTGACAACAGCGGGTACAACGAACAATACGGACTTTTAGGATCCAACAAAGCATCGGAAGACAGCGTAAAATTGTTTCCGCGAGGCTGCAACGTCATTGTTATGGCCATCCAAGAAGAAATCCGTAAAAGAACCGGGAAAACCGTAGAAGTTATGGTATACGGAGACGGCGCTTTCCAAGATCCCGTCGGAAAGATATGGGAGCTGGCGGACCCTGTGGTCTCACCTGCATATACTCCGGGACTTGAAGGAAAACCGAACGAAGTGAAATTAAAATATTTGGCGGACAACTACTTCAAAGATTTAAGCGGAGAAGAATTGACGAAAGCCGTCACCGAATATATTCGAAAAAAAGAACCGGATTTGGTGGGCAATGCCGTATCGCAAGGGACCACCCCCAGAAGGTTAACCGACCTTATTGGAAGCTTGGCGGATCTTACGTCAGGAAGCGGCGATAAAGGTACCCCTATCATATACATTCAACGTTATTTCGATAACTACGCAAATAAATAAAACGAAAGGGCGGGAAATTCAATTCTCGCCCTTTTATATCTCCATTCCTTTATTTCGGGAATATCTCATCCAACTCATCAAAAGATAACTGTCTTCCGTATTCGCTGACCTCGTAGGCTTCCGCATAAACGATACTCTTGCCTTTTTCTTCTCCGTATCGTTTGCACAAAAGCTCTCTGAACCGATCGGCGCATTTTTTATCCCTAGAAGAACGGTCTTCTTTCATCCACAAGTATCTTTCTTCTTTATCCTCCGGTACTTGGTCCGATACTCCGTCCACCCACGGCAGCCAATCGTAAACTTGGGACTCGTGGCAGGCCAACATCCTCATCTTCTTGTCCAAAACGGCGTCGATATCCAAGGCAATATGAGGAGAAAATTCGTAAGGTCTTTTGAAACTATCGGACATATACAGGATAGCGGGAGTATAACGCAGCGGCGGTACATCCGGGCATACCTTCGGCACTTTGATGGCGTAAGAAGTATCCTGCACCAGCTGTGCCGTAATCCGATGATCGGGATGGTAGTCGTTTAATCTGTGGGTAATGATAATATCCGGCTGATAACCTCGAATAATTCGCACGAACATTTCCCTGGTTATGATATCCGGTAAGATTTTATTGCTGGGAATGTCGGTCACAAAACATTCGATACCGGCCATATTACAGGATCTTTCAAACTCTCCTTTACGGATCCGAGCCGTCTCTTCATTACTCAGCGTTTGATGGCCGGTTTCCCCGTTGGTAGCGGACATGAATATTACCCTGTATCCTTTTTCGACACATTTGATTCCTAACCCGCCTACTTTAATCTCGCAATCATCGGGATGTGCTCCGATAACCAATACCGTAAACTTCTTATCCATTTTATCACCCTCCGCATAGTATTTACATTGCATCTACCGTTTCAATTCCCAATAAATACAAGCATTTTTTAATGACAATGCAGCATGCTTCAATTAATTTCGCCCGTGCCGTCTTTAATTTTATTTCCTCGGTGATAACTTTACAAGAGTTATAGAACGAGTTAAACAGCTTGGACAGCTCGATCACATACCGTGCAATAACCATCGGTTCGTTACGACTAATGGCTTCTGCAATCGTTTCTTGTAATACGGACAGTTTTTGAATAATTGCGATTTCCACCTTTTCTTTCAGCAAAGAAAAGTCCGGCCGGTCTTCCAAGCCTTCCACTTTACGCAGGATATTTAATCCTCTGGCGTAAGTGTAGTGAATGTAAGGACCGGATTCGCCTTCTAAGTTTAATGTTTCTTCCCAAGAAAAGACCATCTCTTTTTCTCTCGATCTTTTCAAAAAAGCAAAGATAACCGCACCGATTCCGATTTTTTCGGCGGTAGGCTCAATCATATCTTCATCAAGCTTGGTATTGGTCATGTATTCCTTGATACGGTTCACCGATTCGTCCAAAACATCTTCCAAGTAAATGACGTTTCCCGAACGGGTGGAAAGCTTTTTATCCGGAAACCGAACATGAGCAAAGCCGACATGAACGCAGTCCTTGCTCCATTCGCATCCCATCAGCTCCAATACCTTGAAAAACTGTTGGAAATGAAGCGCTTGGGGTATACCGACCACATAAATGTTTTTATAAAAATCATAGGTTCTTTTTCTGTAGATGGCCGCCGCAATATCCCGGGTTGCATAAATGGAAGCACCGTCGGATTTTACAATAATGCAAGGAGGCATATTATACGGTTCCAAATCCACAATCTTCGCTTGGTCGCTTTCCTTCAACAAAGATTTTTCCTCCAATAAAGATACGACCTCGTCCATTTTATCGGAATAGAAGCTTTCGCCGTTGTAGGAATCAAAGCTGACGCCCAGACGATTGTACAGTTTGTTGAATTCTTTCAAGCTAAGATCCTTAAACCACTGCCAAAGCCTTGTTTCCTCCGGAGATCCGTCCTCCAGATTCTTAAAATATCTCCGAGCCTCTTCCTCCAGTTCGGGGTTTTTTTCCGCTTCCTCGTGAAACTTCACATAGATACGCAGCAATTCCTTTATGGGTTCTTCCTGAATCGCTTGGTCGTCTCCCCAGCGTTTGTATGCCGAAATCAGCTTCCCGAATTGAGTACCCCAGTCTCCTAAGTGATTGATTCTTACCACTTTGTATCCTGCACTTTCATACAGCCGATAAAGGGATTGGCCGATGATGGTGGAGCACAAATGACCGATATGGAAGGGTTTCGCAATATTCGGAGAGGAGCTTTCAATAATAACGGTTTGCTCTCCTCCGACCGTGTCGTCGCCATACCGGTCCTTCTTTTCCAGTATTTCATTCAACACGGATGCCGAAAAGGATTCTTTATTGACAAAAAAGTTCAGATATCCGTTTACCGCTTGTATATTGCTGATGTGGCTGTCGGGTAATATCTTTCCCGCAAGCTCTTGGGCAATCAATACGGGTGCCTTTCGATAGATCGATGCCAGCTTAAAACAAGGCAAAGCGTAATCGCCCAACTCCGAATTTGCAGGAACTTCTATCATGTTTTCTATTTTATCAATCTCTAAATCGGATGCTTTACTGATCATTTCGGAAACTATTTTTCTGTAGTCCATATCATACCTGCCTTAACAATCATTTTTAATAAAAAACTTCGTCAAAGAAGAGACGAAGAATTAAAATTTCCAGAAAATTATCAAAGTTTATTTATTCATCAAGGAGTATCCCTTGCATATACCGTTCGTTTTCAATGAGCACTCTTCCCGGCTCTTCTAAATTATTCACAGTGAAAGCAAATTCTTTCGCTCACATCGTTTTCATATTTTGAAACATTATATAATAACCGCAGAGGATACGTCAAACCCATTTTGAAGCTTTAAAAGTGTTCCGCCCGATATGAGATTTCCCGGGTTATTTTTCAATGATATTTATAACTACACTAATTATTTACATAAAATAAAACAAACCCATTGTATCTTCTTCGAAAATATTATAATATAGTATTATCAGCTAGTAATAAAAAACTCGAACAAGTTGAATTAACATTTTTTCGGGAGTATAATACGGTTAATACATTATATATAAATAATAAAGAGAGAGCTGTCGACTATGGAAACGGAAAATATCGTAATATTGGTTACCGGTGCTTCATCCGGAATAGGACAAGCTATAGCGAAGACCCTGGCAAAGGATCCGAGGAATATTGTTTACGGAACTTCCAGAAAAGCTGCGGACTATTTTTCGGATAGCCGAGTACATATGCTGCAAATGGATGTTACAGATGAACAATCGGTGGCATCTGCAGTAGAAAAACTTATCGAAAAAGAAAAGCAAATTCATGTACTTGTCAACTGTGCCGGATTCGGCATCTCCGGCTCCGTAGAATCGGTTCCCGTCGATATCGCTCAAAAACAATTCGAAGTCAACTTTTTCGGTGTTGTCAGAGTCATCCAAAAAGTACTTCCCTTTATGAGGGCTCAAGGCAGAGGTACCATTATCAATATCGGGTCCGTGGCAGGCTATATTTCCATACCCTTTCAGTCTATGTACAGTGCCTCCAAATACGCATTGGAATCTTTATCCGAAGCTTTACGAATGGAGCTTGCCCCCTTCAATATTCATGTATGCTTGGTTGAGCCCGGTGACACACGAACGAACTTCACAAAATCTCGTTTAAAGGCCGGAAAAGAAGAAATTGAAGCTCTTTATGAACCTGCACGCACCCATGCCGTATCCGTAATGGAAGAAGACGAGCAAAACGGATATCCTCCGGAAGAAGTCGCTTTCGTCGTTGAGAAAATCATACGAAAGAAAAAACCGCCTATGCGAACCAACGTAGGTATCGAATACAAGCTCATATACATATTAAACAGAATTTTACCTACCGGTTTGAAATTAAAAGTTTTAATGAAAAAATATACCGGTAAAGTCGCTAAAAATTTAAAGGATTAAGGAGTGCAACATGGATATATTTAAAAAATGCATGGAATTCACCGCAGCCGATGAAGCAAAGGAAAAAGGGATTTATCCGTATTTTCATGCTTTGGAATCCAAACAGGACACCGAGGTTATTATTAATGGAAAAAGAACCATTATGACAGGCTCCAATAATTACTTAGGTTTAACTTCTCATCCGCGTTTAATAGAAGCTGCAAAAAAAGCCATTGAGCAATACGGAACGGGTTGTACCGGATCTCGTTTTTTGAACGGAACTTTGGATTTGCATATTAAATTGGAAAAAAATATTGCCGAATTTTTAAACAAAGAAGCCGCCGTTACATTCGGTACGGGCTTTCAAGCGAACCTAGGAATCATTACCGCGTTGACGGATCGCCACGACTACATATTATCCGATAGCGAAAACCATGCCAGTATCGTGGATGCATGCAGGCTGAGTTTTGCTAAAACTATCAAATACAAGCACAGCGATATGGCGGATCTGGAACGAATTTTAAAAAACATTCCTTTGGACGCAGGAAAACTCATCGTAACCGACGGCGTATTCAGTATGGGTGGTGATATCTGTAAATTACCTGATATTATCGATTTGGCAAGAAAATATAACGCAAGAGTTATGGTGGATGATGCCCACGGACTGGGAATGATAGGCGCAAAAGGCAGAGGTACCGCCGAATATTTCGGGCTGGAGGCCGAGGTGGATATCATCATGGGAACATTCAGCAAATCCTTGGCTTGCTTGGGCGGACATATGGCTGCCGATAAAAAGGTCGTCGAATACGTTAAGCACAAGTCTCGCCCTTTCATATTCAGCGCTTCCGTTACTCCCGCCAGTGCCGCGGTAGCCTACGAAGCTTTGGAAATATTAAAGGAAGAACCTGAAAGAGTACAGAAATTAAAAGATATCGCCGACTATATGAGAGCCGGTTTCCGTGAATTGAACATACCTATCGGCAATTCCACAACGGCTATCATCCCGGTCATGACCTACGAAGATGAACGTACTTTTGTAATGACTAAAGTCTTACTTGAAGAAGGTGTGTATGTGAACCCGGTAGTATCGCCTGCCGTGCCTCAGGGACAATGTTTGCTGCGCACCAGCTATTCGGCTACACATACAAAAGAGCAATTGGATTTCGTTTTAAGTGTGTATAAAAAAGTATGGTACGGGAAATAGTATAACGACATCGTTAATTTTTGGCAGCAGTAAACGTATTCCAGCATTAAAACGAAGAAAGGATATGATTTTATGATAATAGGTCAGTTTACCGACAGCTTTCCGCCTATTGCGGATGGCGTAGCACGAGTAGTACAAAATTATGCGTTATGGCAGCACAAGGACGGTGACACTTGTTACGTTATAACTCCCGGTGTTCCGGGCTATTCTTACGAATATCCTTTTCCCGTGTTAACCTACCATTCTTTCAGTATACCCTTCAAAAAGAATTACCGAACCGGAATACCGCAATTTGACCGGCAGTTTTACAACGAATTGAAAAAAGTGAAGTTTGATATCATCCATTCCCATTCTCCCTTCCCTGCGGGGGAATTAGGAAGGAAGATTGCATATGATCAAGGAATTCCTTTTGTAGCTACCCTTCATTCGAAGTTTAAAGATGATTTTAAACAGTATTTAAAGTCCGATATTATTACCGATTTATTAATCAAAAGAGTATTGTACTTTTTTAACCAAGCGGATGACGTATGGACCGTCAGCGAATCCGCCGTTGAGATTTTAAGAGAATACGGCTACAAGAAAAGCGTATTTGTTGTTAATAATGCTTGCGATATCGTACCCAAGCCGAAAACAAAAGAAATACTGGATGAGATAAATAAACGGTTCGGTTTTCCCGAAGACGTACCCGTTTTTGTTTACGTAGGACAACATATATGGCAAAAAAATATTAAGCTTATTTTGGACGGTTTAAAACTTGTTCATGAAAAGAATTACGATTTTAGAATGTTATTCGTCGGAGACGGCGATAAAAGGCAGGAAGCGGAGCAAATTACGGAGGAATACCAATTAACGGATAAGGTTACCTTTGCCGGAATCATTCAGGACCGCGATTTAATCGGTAACATTTACGCCCGAGGTACCGCTTTGCTGTTCCCCAGCTTGTATGACATGTCTTCCCTCGTAGTTAAAGAAGCCGCAGCTATGGGATGCCCCGCCGTATTGGTAAAAGGGTCCACCACATCTTTAGGTGTAAAGGACATGCAGAACGGATTTTTGGTAGAAAATACACCGGAATCCATGTGCGAAGTAATTATAAAAATCATTGAGAACCCCGAATTGGCAAGAACCGTCGGCGAAAATGCAACGAAGACTTTATACCGCAGCTGGGAAGACTCGGCGAATATGGCGAAGGAACGGTATCGCTATCTAATTAACCGCTTTAGCCGAACTTACTCTTACGGCTCTTAAACAATAAATAAATGAATAATTGAAGATAAAAATAAAGGAGATGGATCCGTAAAGAATCTATCTCCTTCTTATTTTTTACTAAAGCTATCTATTCCACCTGCAGCAACTCTAAAATTCTGTCCAAATCCTCGTTGCTGTAAAAATCAATAATGATTTTGCCCTTCCCTTTATTGTAGTTCAGTTTTACCTTTGTTCCTATTTGTCTTTGCAATTTATTTTCAATTTCAATGACCTCCGGCAATCTCGTTTTGGATCCGGATTTGGTCGTCACGGTAACTTGGTTCATTTTCTTTGCCAGTTCTTCCGTTTGTCTTACGTTCAAATTTTGGTCTATAATGATCTTCGCCAATTCTTTTCTCTTTGAGGCATCCTCCAAAGATAAAATGGCTCTGGCATGTCCCGGACTAATGCGGCTGTCTTCAATTAAATTTATAATTTCATTGTCCAACTGCAGCAGCCTCAATGAATTTGTAACGGCCGTACGGCTTTTACCGACAATTTCGCTTATTTCTTCTTGTGTTTTGTTAAATTCTTTTTGCAGCCGTTCATAAGCTTTCGCCTCTTCTATGGGATTCAGATCTTCCCTTTGCAAATTTTCTATCAGAGACACTTCGATCATTTCTATATCCGTTAGATTTTTAACGATAACGGGAATGGTTTTTAATCCGGCTAACTTGGCTGCTCGCCATCTTCTCTCCCCTGCAATAATGGTATATGTATTGGGTTTTTCTTCTCGCACTAAAATGGGCTGAAGAACACCGCTTCTTTTGATGGATTGGGCAAGCTCGTTTAATGTCTCCGTATCAAAGTTCTTTCGAGGTTGATTTTTATCCGGCTGAATGTGATAGATATCCACTTCCTTTATATCGTTTTCTTGATCAACAGGATCCTCGCTGAACAATGCATTTAATCCTTTTCCTAAAGCTTTTTTACTCATTTATCTTCCTCCGCTTCTATCACTTCTTCCGCTAACTCCATATAGCTTTCCGCACCCTTTGAATTCGGTTCGTAAAGTATAATAGGCAAACCGTGGCTCGGTGCTTCGCTTAACTTCACGTTTCTCGGTATGATTGTACGATACACCTTGTTCTTAAAATATTTCTTCACGTCTTCCACTACTTGAATGGATAGGTTCGTTCTTGCATCGAACATGGTCAAAACAACACCTTCAACCTCCAGGTTCTTATTCAAGTGTTTCCGTACGATTCGAATGGTTTCGACCAATTGGCTTAAGCCTTCCAAAGCGTAATATTCGCATTGGATCGGCACAAGAACCGTATCGGCTGCCGTCAGTGCATTTAACGTCAGCATCCCCAAAGAAGGCGGACAATCGATAATGACATAATCGAATTCGGAATTCATTTCATCCAAAGCCATTTTCAATCTTGTTTCACGGGATATGAGAGATACCAACTCTACTTCTGCACCGGCCAGTTGAATATTGGAAGGACATACTTTTAAGGTTTCAATCATGGAATCAACAATGCAATCGTCGATAGGTACTTCATTTATTAAAACATCGTAAACGGAATGCTTTAATTGATCTTTGTTGATACCGAAACCCGATGTGGAATTTCCTTGAGGGTCATTGTCCAGCAACAACACTTTCTTTTTGTGCATTGCCAAGCATGCACTAAGATTTACAGCGGTAGTTGTTTTACCTACCCCACCTTTTTGATTTGCGATAGCAATAATTTTCGACATTTTGCCCTCCGTACGTACTTTAGAAACCGGGTTAGAATAACCACACTTAACTGAACTCACTTAATACTTGTATTGATTATATCATAGTTTTGTAACTCGTTTCAAATGAATAAGAGATATGGAAATATGCATTATGTTTCACGTGAAACATTTTTATTCTTCTTTATTGATAAACGTTGAAGGGCATTTTTGAAACATAGAATCAAAAGAGAAATTATATTTACCAAAAAATTCTTTTTGGATTGCTTGATATGTTTCACGTGAAACATGCGCGAGTTTAACAGTTAACTAGTCCTAAAAAGATTATGAAAACCATTGATATGACGCTGTTAGATCGCTTTTTTAATGTCAAATCAAAATTGCTGACTATTGCTGCGTATTATGATCCAATTTGTTAATGATATAGAGTTTTGGAGGACGGTCATGTACCTGAAAGTTACTCCACAAAAAATCGGTCGTATGAATTTGAGTTTTGTCGAAGGTTATAGAGATCCGAAAACAAAGAATGTAAAGCATAATGTAATCGAAAATTTAGGTTACGTTGACGAATATT
>JAAYHZ010000104.1 GCA_012744235.1 Clostridiaceae bacterium | reverse complement strand
GGAATCGAACCCGCATCAGTGGAACCGGAATCCACTACCTTATCCGTTAGGCCACCGAGACATCACGACTATTATACCACGATTATAGATTTACGCAAATTTTTTTTATCGGGGTATGCTATAATGTATGAAAATCTCATGGAGAAAAGCTGATAAACATCATGAAAATCGGATCCGTCGAATTTCAAAATCATATATTCTTAGCCCCTATGGCCGGCATTACCGACTACGCCTTTCGAAAGCTCTGCAAAGAGCAGGGTGCGGGATTGACGTATACGGAAATGATCAGTGCCAAGGCGTTGTGCTATAAAGATCGAAAGACCTTTGAGATCGCAAAAATATATCCGGACGAGGTGCCCACCGCCGTTCAAATTTTCGGAAGCGAGCCCTACTATATGGCCAAGGCGGCGGAATTTCTATGCGAACAAGGTCCCTGCCTTATCGATATTAACATGGGATGCCCTGCACCGAAAATCGTTAAAAACGGCGAAGGCTGTGCTTTAATGAAGGATCTTTCCTTGGCCGGGAAAATCATTGCGGAGACGGTGAAGGCATCCAAAGTACCCGTAACGGTCAAAATTCGCAAAGGATGGGATGAAAACAGCGTCAATGCGGTGGAGATGGCGAAAACGGCGGAGGAAAACGGAGCATCGGCGGTAACGATCCACGGCCGGACCCGGGATATGTATTACTCGGGCCATGCCGATTGGGAAATTATTGCCAGGGTCAAGGAAAGCGTGAGCATCCCGGTCATCGGAAACGGCGATATAAAAACGGCCAAAGACGTTATGGAAATTAAAAAAATCACCGGATGCGATGGCGTGATGATCGGAAGAGCCGCTTTGGGGAATCCGTGGATATTTTCTTGGATCGGTGATGAAGCCGTAACGGATCCTCCCGCCATAGATCCTTATCGAAAATACGAGATGATTCTGCGCCACATGGATTTGATGCTGAAGATCAAAGGAGAGGTGCAGACCGTCAACGAAATGAGAAAGCATATCGCTTGGTATTTAAAAGGGTTTAAGTATGCCGCCAAAATCCGAGATTCCATTTTTAAGATCGACGATTTGGAGGGCGTTAAAAAAGAGTTGGAACGAATATTTGCCAAAGGAGGACTCGAAGATGCATGATGCCACAAAATTTGCTCAAGAATCCTACGTGGAAATGACCCAGTTGGTGATGCCAAACGATACCAATTCACAAGGGAACTTATTCGGGGGGACCTTGATGAAGTGGATTGACTTGGCCGGTGCCATGGTGGCCATGAGGCATACCCACATGGATTGCGTGACGGTATCGGTAGACAACATGGATTTTCATCATTCGGTGAAGCTCAACGAAATCGTAACTTTAAAAGCCAAATTGACATGGACGGGAAATACGTCTATGGAAATTAAGGTGGATGTGTATGCCGAGGATCCCTATACCGGCCAAAGACGTTTGACCAATACCGCCTATATGGTTTTGGTAGCATTGGATAAGGACCATAATCCTGCGAAAATTCCTCAATTGAAAATCATCAGCGATAGCGAAAAGGAGGAATGGGACCGCGCCGTGAAGCGCCGGGAAATGCGTTTGCAGAGAAAAAACAAAAAGTAAAAAGTCATAAAAAGAGCCTGTCTGCAGTATCCATAATAAGAGGGGTTGTACAAACCCTTTACAATACATAAGGGATGAGGATCTGCATGACGGTAAAGCAAATAGCGAAGGGTGCTCTGCTTTTAACGCTGACGGGACTGCTTTTAAGATTGATCGGTTTTTTCTACAGGATTTACCAATCCAACATGATCGGAAACGAAGGGATGGGGCTGGTTCAACTCTTTTTTTCCGTTTATTCTTTGGTGCTCATTGTCCTTTCTTCCGGTTTATCCACGGCCGTTTCCAACCTGACGGCCCGGTCGGAAGCCGTCGGAGGAAATTCCGTTAAAATTATCAAGACGGCTCTTTTGTTGGTATTTTTAATCGGTATCCCCGTAGGCTTGATTGTGCATTTTTCTTCCGGGTTCATCGCGACGACCATTGTCAAAGACGAAAGAACCTTGTTGTCTTTTCGATTCATCGGATTCCTTCTTCCGGTGGTTGCCGCATCCTCGGTCATGAGAGGATATTTTTACGGACTCAATCATGTGCTGCCGTCCTCCGCCTCGCAAATGCTGGAGCAAGCAGTTAAGGTCATAGCGGCCGTTCTTTTGTACAACCGAATGATTCCTAAAGGATTGGATTATGCTTGCTTGGCCGTTGTTATTGCAAGCGTGGCGGGGGATTTGGCAAGCTTTCTTATGCTGGGCTTTTTGATTGTTAAAAAGGACCGGCAAACGGGTAAAGAATCCGCTTCCTTACCTTTCAAAAAGCTGATTTCCGATTTAATGAAAATATCCGTTCCCTTGTCCTTTAACCGTCTGATTTCTTCTTTGCTGCATTCGGCGGAAATCATATTGATACCGAGAAGACTGATGCTTTCCGGAATGCAGTACGCACAAGGGATGGATCTTTTCGGAAGATTTACCGGTATGGCTTCGCCTTTGATTATGTTTCCTTCCATCTTCACCGCTTCTTTGGCAACCATGCTGGTTCCTACCATTGCCCGCGATATACATAACGATGAAATGCTAAAGCAAAAGATCTCCAAATCCGTTCAATTGACCATGGTGATCGGATTTTTATTTTCCGCCATATTCAATTCTTGTGCCCATGAATTCGGGGAGCTATTGTTTGCCGGTAAAAACGTAGGGGAGGTCATTCAAATTCTTTCTTGGTCCTGTATTTTCGTTTACTTGAACCAAACCCTATCCGGCATCATGCACGGGCTTAACAAGCATACGGCTTTTATGTGGAATTCCATGATCGGATGC
>JAAYHZ010000103.1 GCA_012744235.1 Clostridiaceae bacterium | reverse complement strand
GGCATACAACGCAGCGGGTATGTGATATAGCCCGTTGTATCAAAAAGATGGGGATACCTTTAAGTTTAATTATCCTACAACAAATTGACACTATCGGCATCGGGATTTATTTTTTATCAATTAAAAAGAGGCTGTGCACTATTTCTTTTTAGTGCAACAGCCCCTTCTTTTTGCCGTTTATTCGACCACCACCGCGGTGCCGGACGCCGTCACCATCAGCATGTTTCCTTGGCCTAGCACTTCGTAATCAATGTCTACTCCCACAACGGCATTGGCTCCTATGCTCATTGCCCTTTGGCTCATTTCCCTTATGGCCGCCTCCCTTGCTTCGATCAATTCGCCTTCGTATGAGCCGGAACGGCCTCCGAAAAAGTTAGCCAAGCCTGCGGCAAAATCCTTTATAAAGTTGACGCCGGAGACCACTTCGCCGAAAACGATGCCCTTGTAAGCGACAATCCTTTTTCCCTCAATATTCGGTGTAGTTGTAACGATCATTTTATCCTCCTAAAGATGTTTGATGTCGATATATAAAAAATATATCAAGGTGTTACTCAATTTATATAACTATTTGCATATTTCCACCGCCGCATACCCGGAGAATATGTTTTCGGGAATACGAATTTGCAGTCTTTTGCCGTAATCAAAAGACACTTCAACGGGTTCCGTTCGCTCCGGCGTTAGAATCCGAACGGCGGAAGGCGTAAAATCGCATTCCACATCCAGCGTTATGGCCCCGTTCTTTTCGGGTACGTTTCCGTTCTCGTTGAATATGTCAAAGGCACGAATCACCGTTTCAAAGGCATATGGCGTTCCTTCCGCTTGCAGCGTATCCTTAATATTCACCAAATGGACAATACGGCTTTTGCCGTCGTGAGAATCGAAAACGGCGGTAAAGTATTCTTTCTGTTTGTCCGCATAAAGGACAGGCTCGGAAACCAAGCCGAGCAAGAAACGTCCCAATGTGGCTCGTAATGTATCAACGGCGTATCTCGGAGCAAGATTCGGCCGTGCCAGCTGCTCGGCGTCCTGCGAGGCTTTTATGGCCGTAGGACGATTGCCTCGTGCGGTCCCGTGGACGGGAATCTTTTGGGATTCCACACCGATGTATATGATTTCACCTAAGCCCACTTTTTCGCGAACACAGGCGGCGCCTTTATCCGTGTTGTACAACACTTCCCCGCCTTCGTATACGGTATTAAAGGGCATGGGGCTTAAATCCGGAAGGGTTACGGACAAGCTTTCCGAAAGAGGCTTTAGGGTAACGGTACTTTGCAGCAATTCTTTAATACGATCGTAGGGCCGAGGGCGCATATTTTCATCATAAATACCGACTTGTCCGCATAAAACCAGACGTCCTCCCTCTTTCGCATAAGCGCCTAAATTTTGAATTTCACTGTCCTTTAGCATTAAGGTGTTCGGAACAATAATGATTTTGTTTTTGCTAAGCTCCGATACCTGCTCCGCTTGTTTGTGGGTTACAATGCTCATGCACAATCCGGAAAAGGCACCGGCTTGAAGCCAAGCGGGAACGGCTTTCCATATGTCCAAGGACGTATCATGCCAAATATCTTGCATGTCCGTGGAAAAGAACACGGCGGCATCGGCCCGCTTTTTTTGGTTATACACAATGTCGGGGTAACGGCGTTCAAAATTATGAAGCAGCTTTATGGCCCTTTTCGTTTCTTGGGTATAAGGGAAAGAACCGTTGAACATCTGCCCCCATGCTATGGACATGGCCCAACCGAAATAGATGCTAAAGTCCTTCGAATCGTAAAAGACGGACATGGAAGGAATGTCATACATCTTTCCCAATTCGTACAGGTAAACCGCGGCACAGTAATAGGAAGGCCAAGAAAGCTTTGTTACATTTAAGCGGGTATTCTCTTGGAATATGAGGTCTTTTGCGTGGGCACATTGATGAAAAGGATAGGAGGTGGTATTCGGCCAAGAAAGAGAGCATCCGAAATAGTCGATGCGAATCATATCGTATCCCAAAGACCGAAAATGAGCATCCACGTCCAATTGAAAGCGCTTTGCGCTCTCCAGCTTAAACCTGTTAAAAGCAACAAACACCGGATTGTCGTAATTGCCGATAAAACCTTGGTTCCACTCCTCGGGAGAAGGCAAATCGTATCCGGTTTGTTCTTTGAAAAGACGGCGGCATACGGAACAAGCGCAGGCGTTCCCGCCGCTAAAAAACTGTACGTCGTCCGTCATGATTCCGTCGATTCCGCATTTGTACAGGGATTCCAGATAGGAAAAATAGATACGCCTGAAGTCTTCGTTATTGTAGCAAACGGTGCTCGTTTGGTAATTGGATACGGAGCGAGCCCCCGTGCGGCCGTCTACTTGGACTATAGATAAGAAGGGAACCCCCTCCACCTTGGAATCCGGATTGCACAAAAACGGCTTGATTTTCGACCAACGGTCAAGATAAGGTCCGTAGCGGGCTTTGTCGGAGGTAAAATACAAGCCTCTTTCACGGAAGATGCCTCCTACCCGGTCTTCCCATTCCTCTTCGGGAAGAGGGCATTCGCAAAGACTTGTACTGTGGTGCTCCACCACTTTGATGCCGTACTTATGGAAGGCATTGCAAATCCTTCGCAAAAGATTGTTGATACGATCCCAATAAGGGTAGAAGCTCCAGCGAAAATGGGTCATGGTAAATAAGATCACGACCGTTATGCCCCTTTCGGCAAGCTCCTTGGCATCGTTCTCAAAATCTTCATCGGTTTTTTCAAAAAACTCGGGATTGTTGTAGAAATACCATGCTACACGAGTTCCCCACGGAATTTTCCTGCTCATAATTCGATTCTCCTTACCTTTGATATGATGTCGGTACCGACCGTAAGGCTGAATAAACTTAAGTTGTACAGGATTATTGTATATAAACGGGACGGAAAATGGAAGATTGAAAATATGTATTATAAAGCTCTCTGCAGCCCTTTTTTGCGGTTACACAAAAAAGGATACAAATCCTTTTTATTGAAATTGTGATGTTCCTAAGGTAGAATAATCCGGAGGACAAACAACAAGTAGAAACAGGTGAATATTCTTCAACAGAGGTCGGCCCTACAAAACGCGGGGCGGAGGAAGGGTGTAGTTCTATGAAGAAAAAGCTTAAGATTGCGGCGGACATCTTTGACAATAAATATCTGACGGCGCTGATGGATTTTATGGCGTTTGTGTCGCCCGCAAAAACGAAGAACGAAACGGAAATTCGAAAGCGGGACAAAAAACTGATTATCGAAGGAAAGCTAGGACAGCCGGTTGAGAGAAAG
>JAAYHZ010000102.1 GCA_012744235.1 Clostridiaceae bacterium | reverse complement strand
ATGATATACCGTTTGAACGTCATCCAGCTCTTCCAACGCATCGATCAATTTTTCCATGTTGGAAATATGCTTTTCGTTGTCCAATGCGGTGTAGTTTTGGGGAACCATGGCGATTTCGGCGGACATAAACTCGTACCCCGCCTTTTCCAAGCTTTCTCGAACGGAAGAAAAATCCCCGGGTGCCGTGGTGATTTCGTAATATTCCTCTTCCACGTTAAAATCCTCGGCTCCCGCTTCGATGCTGTGCATCATCAATTCTTCTTCGTCGATCTCGTCTTTCTTTTCAATAACGATAACACCTTTTTTATCGAACATAAAAGAAACGCATCCGGTTGTTCCCAAATTCCCGTTGTATTTATCAAACAGATGACGAACATCCCCTGCCGTTCGGTTGCGATTGTCCGTCATGGCATTGACGATAACGGCAACGCCTCCGGGACCGTAGCCTTCATAGGTTACTTCTTCATAGCTTGCGGAATCCGATTCCCCTGCGGCTTTTTTTATGCTTCTCATAATGGTATCGTTCGGCATATTCGCCGCTTTAGCCTTGGCAATAACGTCTTTTAGACGGGAATTGTTTTCGGGATCGGGACCGCCGGATCTTACCGCCACTAAAATTTCTCTTCCCAATTTGGTAAATATTTTGCCCTTTTGAGCATCGGTTTTTTCTTTTTTACGCTTTATATTCGCCCATTTCGAGTGTCCGGACATATAGATATACCACCTTTAAAATTAGATTCTTCATCGAATAGCCATAGCCCTGTATTCGGCGGAGCCTTTTTTCACCGCAGCATTTCCACCCGTCAAATCCATAATTTGAGCAATGACGAAATCCCCTTGGTCTTCCGGCAATACCAAAACCATTTCCACACCGGCTCCGAAACGAACATCCTCTTTCGTTAAACCGGAGACGTTCACGTAATTGTCCACTTTTCCGTAATGGCTGTAATCCAAGGTAAAGGTGACAGGTATATGGGGGGCCATTTTGACAATGCCGGCCTTCTCCACTCCTTTGAATGCGCTTTTTCCGTATGCACGAACAAGTCCTTTGGCACCTAAGGGAATGCCGCCGTAATAGCGGGTAACCACGATACATATATTATTCAACCGGTTCTTCTTGATGGCCTCCATGGTCGGTAAACCGGCGGTTCCGCTAGGCTCCCCGTCGTCGCTGTATTTTTGCAAAAAGGACGGTTCGTCGGTGCTGTATGCATAAACATGATGAGTGGCATCCGGATAACGGTTCTTGACCGAATCGATAAACTGCTGTACCTCATCGATGCTTCGGGTATGTGCTACGGTAGCTATAAATTTGGATTTTTTCTCGATCATCTCGAAAGAATCCGTCTTTCCTACCGTCAAGTATTCTTTCAACATGGCTATACCTCTTAAAATATTATATCATACAGACCCTCCGTTGCAAGTCATTTTTTATACCCCGGATGAGCCAAACCCGCCTCCTCTGTCCGTTCCGAACCTTTTCACGTCGTCTACCTGCTCCCAACGAATCCTCGGAACCTTCGAAAGTACCATTTGGGCAATACGATCCCCCTTCTTGATCAGGTAGCTTCCTTGGGGGTTTCCTTCGTCTTTCAACGTATAAACTTTATCCGGGCTTCCGGTTGCCAAGTTGTGCATAATAACCATGACTTCTCCGCGATAGCCGGAATCGATGGTAGCCGGAGAATTGGGTATTCGTAGCAGCGTTTTTAAGGAAATACCGCTTCTTGGCCTTATTTGCACCTCGTACCCCGGAGGAATGGCAAGCTTGATTCCCGTAGGCACCGGTACGGTTTCACCGGGCTTTATAAGGCAGTCTTCCGCCGCATAAATATCCATTCCCGCATCGTACGGATTGGCGTATCGAGGAAATACCGCTCCTTCCCTGCAAAGCTCGATCTTGATATCTACGATTTCAATGTTTTGCTCGTTCATTTTCCAAAGTCTCCTCCCTTTACACTCCCTTGCCCCAATGACCGGTATCGGTTTTTACGGTTAAGCTCCATAAGGCCGGATCCTTCATCCCGGCTACGATCTTCCTAATTTGATCCCGGGTTTCCTTATGGAAAATCAAACGGTTCGACCCGACGGAAAGCTCGTGACGAATTCTCAGCGGATCGGCACTTAATATTTGAACGCCGCAGTCAAAGGCCGTGTAAAACATATCGTACCTTTTGTTCATTCGATCCGATAGGCTTATCTCCTCCCGATGAAAGGAACATTTTTTTCTGTCCTGAAGACCGCACAGCTTCATGCCTCCCGTAGGATAATAGGCTAACGTCATCAAAGGAATACGCCCGTATACCACAAGCTCTATCCTTTTAGGATCGACGGATACAAGCTCTTCGGTCTCGCTTTTGTTAAGCTCTACGGAAGGGGTGATTCGTATCAGTCCTTTTTCCTTTAAATATTCTGCGGTATATCGATTGAACACGTTCAAGCCGATATCGCCCATTATATTCACATATCCGTAACGCTTTAAAAGCTCAACGGATCCCATATTCCCGCAATAGATGCCGTCCAAATTTCTTCCGAGTCCTTTTACCAGAAGGCTTTCAAGATAGCAAGAGGCGTTTTCTCCCGTAATCGCCGGAATAAAGGCGTTGAATTTCATACCGGCGTTTTTCAACTTTTCACCTAAAGATTCGATAATCTCCTCGTCAAGCTCCAAAAGGGGCAGCGTGACTTCGTCCAGCCCGAAACCGGTATAGTCCGTATCCTTATTGAAGGTATAAAACATTCCGTTCCATGCAGGCTCCGCTTTTTCATAGGATGTATTACAAGCCTTGGTTTGGTCCTCAAAACCCAAACGAAATTCCCGTCGGGTCTTGTTTCGTAAAAAATCCATCTTCTCTAAAGCCTCTCTTCTTAATCGGTTGAGGGCGGTTAAGGAGATGTAGATATTCTCGTCCATATCCGTACGTAACGTCTCGAATACAAAGGGCGTATCCCCCGTTCTTTTTAATCGATCCTCCGCATCCTTTTGTAAAACCGGTGCCTTGTCCGCTTTTTCCACTCTTTCGTCCCCTTCCGTGCGGACGATATTTCCTTCGCTGTCCTGTACGATTAAAACCGGTTTTTCATTAAGCTTTGCGATAAAGGTTCCGAACAAAGGAATTTTCACGGTACGGTAGGGCTTTCCCGTTATGATTTTTTTCATCCGTTGGTGTAAATTCCGGTCATAGGTTTTGTATACGTCATAAACAAGGTCTTTGGCGTTTTTCACGTTACCGATAAGCACCTTTTGCCCGGGTGCGGCCCTTTCAAGCCGTTTTCCCGAAAGGTCCTGAATGGAGGATACGTAAAACCCGATGCGGTCTTCCGACGGACGTTGAAGAAACAGGCCGTCTCCGCTTTCGATATCGGTAATCGGGGCAATCTCCAATAGCCCGTCCCTTTTCTTCGGGCTTTTTACGGCTTTTCCAACGTATACGCCTTCTTTTCCTTCTTGGGAGTATGCCGATATTTGCGGAAAATCCTTTTTAAAAGCGTAGCCCGGCCACATCTTTCCCCGGTTGAAAATCAAGAGCAAGTCGTTGTAGTCTTTTTCATCCGTCCGGTAGTTTTCAGGGTCCTGTAAAGCCCGATCCAAATACTTTCGGTATACGGATACGGTGCAGGCTACGTATTCGGGGCTACGCATTCTGCCTTCGATCTTTAAGCTTTTTACGCCGGAAGAAACCACCCGGGGAAGATACTCGATCATGCTTAAGTCCTTTATGGACAAAAGAGGCCCTTTTTTTATCTCCTTATAGCCTGCTCCTTTATTAATACAAAGGGAATAATCCAATCGGCAGGGTTGGGCACAGCAGCCCCGGTTTCCGCTTCTTCCTCCGATAAAGCTGCTCATAAGGCATTGGCCGGAGTAGCTTACGCACATGGCGCCGTGGACAAAGATTTCAATTTCCGCAGGGCTTTTTTGAGCGATATTTTTGATTTGCTCCATGGAGCATTCCCGTGCCAAGATTACGCGGGACGCACCGGCTTCATGAAGGGCGTAAACTCCGTTCAAGTCGTATACCGTCGTTTGGGTACTGGCGTGAATTTCCAAGTCCGAAAAGTGTGATTTAATAAGCCGCATCAATCCGATATCCTGCACGATAACGGCATCGATACCGGCTCGGTATGCGGATTCTAAGGTCTTCAGCGCATCTTTTATTTCACGGTCGTGGATTAACGTATTCAGTACTAAAAAAAATTTAACACCTCCGGAGCGGCAATACCCGATTGCTTCCGAAAGTGCTTTTTCATCGAAATTATCCGCACCTGCTCTTGCATTGAAATTCTTTGCTCCTGCGTAAACCGCATCGGCTCCGGCGTTCACCGCCGCCTTCAAGGAATCAAAATTGCCTGCAGGTGCCAAAAGCTCAACCTTTTGATTCATCCTACCTCCAAGGCACATCCGTTATTTTTTATAGTTTTTCCGGTTCCGAAGCTCCTTGAGCTCCGTTTCGCATTTGACCAGTTCCAGCCTTAACCGGTTGACTTCCTCCTCCAACCGGTCCTTTTCGCTTTGGAGTCTGTTTTTTTCATTCTCCAAGGAAACGGTCTTTTCTTTTCTCACCTTCAAGTCTTCTTCCAAAGCCACGGCTTCTTCTTTTAGCTTGAATAAATCGCTAGTAATGTGCAACGCAGCTAAAACCGCAGCCATTGAGGTACTCAGCTTACTGCTTCCCTCCATTATTTTGCTCATTTTTTTGTCGAGATATAAGGCGAGTATTTGAACGTATTCTTCACTTTCACTGCTTTTTATGCCATATTCTTTTCCCGCAATTCGGACTACGGTTCTGTTTTTGGCTTCCACTTCGATTTGCTCCCCACATCTTATGATAATTCTATTATAGCATACGGTCCTAATACTGCAAATAATATTTCATTTTGAAGGAAGCATAGGTCCTTTACCAAACGATCATCCGGTTTTGATTCGGGTCGTAATATACGAGCCAATACCCTTCCGGACCGTTTTGATTTCCACGGTTTCTCACCCATACGGAATAGTTTTCAAAAGGCTCTTGCTCCGATCGAAAAGGACTCGGAAAACCGAACACCAAAAGCGATCCCTCTTCCCCGTCTCGGTATATACCGGATAGGAGAAAACCGTATTTGAAGAAGGAAATCATCACCCGAGCATTAAAGAAGTTTCGGATTTTCACCCCGAAATCCAATAGGATCTCATGAAGAACAACGGGGTTTTCCACCTTCCACCATTCGTAATCGTCTCTTCTGTTGGAAAAAGGATCGATAGAATCGAATTGCCTTTCCATGGCTTTTCGGTAGCTTTCGATATCAAAGTCCTTACGGGACCGGAACACTTTTTCGGGATCCGAATCCAATAAATAATCCGGCAATTCCACCATGTCCGGTACCCCTTCCTCCGGACTAAACGCGGGAGCTTGGAAAGTATCAAGGCTTTCCTCTTGACCTTCTTTAGGCTTTTCCTCTTCCTCCTTGTCCGACAGGTTCCAATATTCGCTGAGCTTCGGAGGTCGGGGCATGCCGTCGGAAATCGGAACATCCTCCCCTTGGAATACTCCGTCGTTTATTTCGTTCTTTGGGTGCAAAACTTCCGTCCGGTCGTTTTTTGCGGAGTCGCTGAGCAAAACGATTGCGTTTTTCTCATCGGTAACCAAAACCCGGTCCGGATCCTGCATGTCGGTGGGAAATTCAAAATTAATATAGGGCTTAACAAAACGGAATTGCGTTACGGCTTTATATTCGCTTGAAGAATTTCCAATGTGAAATACGTAGACTCCTTCGGTAAGATCCCATATCCTGACTTTAATATATCGCGCCGATTGGCCGCTGTCCATAATCGAAACCAATCCGGCCGCTTGCTTGGCTTCATCGTTTACTCTTTCCAATAACAGATCGAATAACTTCTCCATGGTTTACCCCAATATCATTCTACGGTCTAAATATATGACCGAGGATATCGGGTTATTCCTTATACAGGAGGTTGGAAAGCTCCGCAAACCGGTCCGCATCCAAATTTTCGCCTCGGATGTCCGGTCTTAATCCCATGGATTCGACGGCTTTTTGAATGTCTTCTTTTTCAAGATGTAAACCCGGGTAATTGTACAGAGCATTGATAATGTTCTTTCTTCTTTGGTTGAAAGCACCTCGCACGATTTGAAAAAAGAAATCCTTGTTCTTTACATAATACGCCGGAGCGGATCTTTTTTTAAATTCCAAAAAGGCGGAATGCACATTGGGCTGGGGCGAAAAGCAATGAGGAGGAACGGATACCACGGGCCGAACTTGGCAATAGTGGTTTACCGCTACCGTTAAGGCACCGTAATCCTTGGTGGAGGGCTTGGCCATAATGCGGTCCGCCACTTCCTTTTGCATCATGAAATACATGGAGTCAAAATCAAAGTCGGACTCCAAAAACTTCATGATGATGGGGGTGGTGATATAGTAGGGAAGGTTTCCCGTAACCTTTATTTTGTACCCTTGCTCGTAACCGGGTAAAGGATCCTCGAAATTAAATTTTAAAACGTCAAAATTCCCCGCATAGAATCCGGGGAAGCTGCCGAAGCGCTCAAGAATAATTTGATGAAGTCTTTTGTCGATTTCGATACAGTAAAGAACGGCGCTTTTTCCTACAAGCCGTTCCGTCAGGCTCCCCAGCCCGGGACCGATCTCGATAATGTAGTCCCCGGGCTTCGGAGAAATGGCCCGGGCTAATTTCTCGATAATATTTTCGTCAATTAAGAAGTTTTGTCCTAAGCTTTTAATCGGTGAAACGTTGTATTTTTTCATCAAACCGATGATTCGGTTCATAAAGCCCTCTCTTTTTTTATTCCGTGGGATCTTGGAGAATATAGACGCGAACGTCTCGGATGCCCCAACGGACCGCTTCCGTTTTGTCTTCCATGTACAAGTCGATCCTGTACCCCTTAACGCCGGTTCCAATGTCCGCTGCCAACGAAAATCCGTAATTGCCGCCTTTTCCTACCGTTTCCACGTATACCTTCGTTCCCAAAGGAATGACGGAAGGATCCACGGCGATAACGCCTCTTCTTACCGGCACGCCGGAATAGGTGATACCGAAAGCAGGATGATCGCTTGTTTTACCGCATTCTTCATATGCCGTGGTATAGGCCGTGGCTTTCATATTATACACTTTGCTGTAGGTGAATGTTTCTCCCGTGGAAGTTTTGTATTGAAGCAGCGTTCCGTATTCTTCAACTCTCGGAACGGCTTTTTGAATTTCTTTTTGGTAGGTTAGCGTCTTCGAAGCAATGTTGCCGTTTTCCATGACGATGTGATACGTATTGGAAATGATTCCGGGCCGGCCCTCTTGAAGTACCTTTTTATCCGTTGCCAGCATCCGATTGTTTTCTACAAGCTTGGTTTCGTAAGGAATGTATTCGATTTCCGTTGATTTCATCTCGGAAACTCTTAATATTTTGATTTCCAATCCGTCAACAAGGCGCGTGTCTCCCCGCATCCCGACAATCCTGTCTTTTTCGCTTAAGACAATGCTTAACTGATCCAGAACTTCTTGAATCGTACCTTTCGTAGTTAAAACGGGGATTTTCTCTCCGTCACACTCGACGGTAACGCGCACCGCCTTCTTGACAACAATTTCATTGGCCTCAAAGTCCACAAGCCTGTAATCAAAGCTTGGGGTTACCGAGTCCTCCGGTCCTACCGAGATTTTCTGCTCCTCTAAGAATTGACCTACCGTATCGGCGGCGGTAATCAGGGTTTTCGATGTGTTTCCTACGGTAATTGTTACGGTTTTTTCATCGTTAAATGCGGAACCCGGCAAAATTAATAAGCCGGCGGATAAAAGAATTACGAGTATATATAAAATGCTTTTTATTTTTCGTCCTTTTTTATTCAAGAGCATTGGATTGCCTCCTTAAGCTTTTTGGACTGAAGCGATTTTATTTTATCTTATTGCGTTTGTCAATAAAATAGCACAAAATTTTCCATTTTTCATGGTAAATTAATCATCCTGATATAAAATCGTAACGAATTTTTATTATTTCTCTCTCTATTATGACTCCGAAATGATGTATTTATAGAAAGTCATCTGATAAATGAACCAATTT
>JAAYHZ010000101.1 GCA_012744235.1 Clostridiaceae bacterium | reverse complement strand
GTCCGGGTCGTGATTCACGATAAGCCCCAAGCTCTCCAACTTATTCGCCGCAAGAGCCGCCGTATTATGCTCTTGAAATCCCGGCTCCGGATTACGGTAGATATCTTCCCCGATTTTTATAATCTCCGGCAGTCTTTTTTCCAAGCATTCCTTTAAAATTTTTGCACTTTGTTCGAAATTCATAATATCCTCTCACCCTTACAAAAGCCCGCTTAATTTTTTGTAATCCTCTTTCAAAGACCGGTACAACGACCGGAACAAGTCGTAATACCCTTCGTAAATCCTTTGGGTCGATAGATCGGGCTTTTGAACCTCTTTGATTTTTATAACCGCATCGCAGGCTTCTTCTACGCTCTTGTATATGCCTACGCCTACGCCCGCCAAGAGGGCGACGCCTAAAGCCGGCCCCTCCGTAGCGTTGACGGTTTTCACATCCGACTTATACACGTTGGCTTGGATGCTCTTCCATATCTTGCTTCGTCCTCCGCCGCCGGATGCCCGAATTTCTTGAACCGGGACTCCGGTCTCCTTAATGATATTCAAGCAGTCGTTCATGGCGAAAGCCACTCCCTCCATAACGGAACGGATGAAATCGGCTTTCGTATGCGAAGGAGTCAGACCGAAGAAAACCCCTTTTGCATCGTCGTCCAAATGAGGCGTCCTTTCTCCCATCAAATAGGGCAAATAGATTAAGCTTTTTGCGCCCGGAGGTGACTTTTCGCATTCTTTGTCCATCAATACATAAGGGTCTACGTCCATTAAAGCCGCTACGGCCTTTTCTTCGTTGCAGAATTGATCACGGAACCACTTTAAGGAAAGTCCCGCGGATTTCATAACGCCCATGATGTGCCATGCGCCCGGTACGGCGTGGCAAAAGGTCTGGGTACGGCCTTGGGGATCCATTTTTAAAGAATCGGAATATGCGAACACCACGCCGGAGGTTCCGATGGTAGCGGATACCACGCCGGCTTTCACGATTCCGTTTCCTACGCCGCCGGCCGCCTGGTCTCCTGCGCCGCCTACCACAGGGGTACCTTCTTTTAATCCGGTAAGTGCGGCCGCTTCCTTGGAAACCCGGCCGGTTACCAAATAGGATTCATAAACATCCGCCAAAAGGCCGGGGTCCACATCCAACAAGTCAAGTATTTCGCGGCTCCAGCAGCGCTTCGGTACGTCCAAAAATTGCATGCCGCTGGCGTCAGAAACTTCCGTAGCAAATTCTCCCGTCAGCTTGTAGCGGATATAGTCTTTGGGAAGAAGGATTTTTTTCGTTTTTTCATAATTCCAAGGTTCGTTGTTTCGAACCCATAACAGCTTGGATGCGGTAAAACCGGTTAAAGCCGGATTGCAGGTAATATCCATCAATTTGGCGAAGGTCACTTTCTCCGTAATCTCTTGGCATTCTTTGACGCTTCGGCTGTCGCACCAGATGATGGAATCCCGAATTACGCGTCCGTCCTTGTCCAACATCACAAGGCCGTGCATTTGTCCGGACAAGCCGATCCCGGAAATTTCTTCTTTCGTGATTCCCGCCTTGTTCAAAACATCCGGAACCGTTGTACAAACAGCCTTCCACCAGTCTTCCGGAGATTGCTCCGCCCAGCCGGGTTTTAGCTGCTTCATCCCGTATTCAAATACCGATTGGGAAAGGGCCTCCCCTTTTTCATTGAACAGAACGGTTTTCGTCCCGGACGTGCCGATATCGATTCCTATCAGATAAGCCATTCGTTATTCCTCCCGTTTCGTATTTTACATTGCTTTACACTTCTTATCTTCCGAAGCACAAGCGTTTTTCTTGCCGAATATGCCGTGCTACCTCCCCGATCAAAGGAGCCGCCCATTGCTGTCCGGAAAACACTTGGTTCATAAGCTCTCCTTCGATGAAGCACAGTCGGTCTTGAAGAGGATAAAATTCGCTCATTAAGAACATGGCGTACCGCACCAAGCGGGTAGGACCGAAAGCCATATACCGCATGGAGCCGTCGGCTCTTTTGTATTGACGGCACCCTACCGAAAGATGGTTCTTTATGGCGGCGGTAACGGAAGATATATTTGCATCTTCCGCAAACACAATCGTGTATCCGTCTCCTAAACCGGATTTGTCGTGGGCGTCGGTTGCTCCTACCACCGGCATCCGAAATCCTTTTTCACATTCTTCGGTGTAAAGAACGTTTTGCATAAAGTCCTTGTCTCCGTCGTCCACACCGGTGATTTCCCAAGCATCGGAGTAGCCTTCTTCAATGATCAAACGAGACAAGGATGCGGGTATATATGTTGCGTTTCCTTCATGCGGCCAATACGGGTGGGCCAGTACGGATAATCCGCCGAGTTTTTTGATTTGCTCGAACACCCACCGCTGCATACCGAATTCCAAAGGATCCACGTCTTCCGGCAAGTCCGTATGCTTTTCGGCAATTTTTAAAGCCTCCTCCTTTATATTATCATAATCGTCCATCAGCATGCGACTGATACACTTGGAGGCTCCGATACTTACAATATGCATTTTATGGCCTAATTTGTGGACTTCTTCGCCGGGATATATGATCAATCCGCTGTCGATAGCGGACATTTTTTCTAAAATCGTCGGATGGGGCTGTAAAGAATAATGGTCGGTTAGTGTGGCAAATTCCATTCCCGCTCTTCTCGCATAAGAATACATGATTTCCGGAGGTTGCTTCCCGTCGGACCAGTTGCTGTGCATATGGAGTTCGCCTTTCCAAGGCAATAACCGATATAAATCTTCTTTTACGGAATAGAGTTTAAAAAAGGTGAGTCGTGTGTTAACACCTTCTACGACTTCATCGATAAAGACCATATACTCCTGCTCGCCGTAGAAGGTATATTCAAAAACAAGAGAACCGTTTTCAACGGTATAGCCGATTTCTTTTTGCGCTTTCGTTTCGGGATAATGAATTTCACGAGGCGTGACTTTAACGGAATATTGCTTCTTTGTAGTGAAAGGACCGCCCGATCTTTGCTTTCCCCAATAATCGATACCGGATTCGGTTCCGTCACATGACATTTTGGAGACAACGGTTACGGTCGTTCTTTGCCCTTCCAATACCACTAACGGGTATATTGCGAAAGAATCCATATTCTTTTTCATGAAAAACGCTCCTTTTTTCAGGCTTTAGGTGCATTTTCCATGCACCTAAAGCCTCCTTGTTTTTATTTCATTATACCTTTTTTCAAGGGGAGTTTGTCAGCGTTTTTTGAAAAGTCGGGCAATTTCTTCTTCGGATAATGCGGCATCAAACAGCTCCACTTCACGGATCGATCCCGAGAATCTCGCTTGAGGTCCGTTCCCTATAACCAAAGAAGCTTGGGAAAGATCGCTGATTTTCGAAGGATCAATCGGTTCCTTGGAAACAAGCTTTCCGTCCAGATACAAGGAAAGAGCTTGACGGTCGTAAACAATGGCCGTTTTGTGCCATCCGTCTTCCAAGGAGTAATCATAGGTAGCGATCGGGCCGTTGTTCAGGCTCCATACTTTTCCTCCGGGCAATGTTCCTGCATAAAGCTCGCCGTTGTGTACGGCCATGCTCCATACTCGACGGTAACGGATATTCGGATCCGGCTGTTCCAATACACCGGATAAGATCCATTCCGTTTCCCCGCTGTACCGGTAAACATGTCCTCCCGGCAGCGTTCCGCCATATAGCTTACCGTTATACAAGGAGATACCCATGACTTCCATTTCCGAGCCCATCAAACCGTAATCGGTCCATACGCGGTTTCCTTCGTAACGAACGACGCGGGCTTCTCTCCATATGCCCATCAAAAGGCTGTTGTGATGTACCGTAAAGACGTATACTTGGTCGCATTTGTCAACCGTACCCTCGTAAACCCAATCTTCGTCCAAGGTTCGGCTGTAGACGCCTTCCATCCAGTTGCAGCCTATATACAGACGTCCTCGGTAGATACCTAAGTTCATGCCGCGAATGTTCTTTTCCGGTCCCGGAGCGCCTAAATCCTGCATCGTACCGTCTTCATCGAAGGCAACCACACCGGGTGTGTAGAAGGACATGGCAACAAGCTTTCCTTGATAGGGTACAAGTGCGGCACAGCTGTCGGAGCCCGGTATTTCTCCAAAGAAGGACCAAGTCTTTCCGCCTTCGTAACGATAGATTTTTCCTCCCGGTACGCTCATGTTAGGAGATTCCGGCAAAGACGATCCTTTGGCGTTATACTTCATGGTGCCTGCATATAGTTTTCCTTTATACTCCGTCAGCGTCCATACCGAGTTGCTGTCGTCGGGATTGCCGCAGTCGATCCATTCGTTGTTTTCATCCAATCGGTAAACGTGACCTTTATTGTCCTTGGCATCGTCGAACACGCCGGCATACAAAGAGCCTTGGTATGTGCACAAAGCACAGATCATACGGCTGTTACCCGGTGCTCCTCGATCTTGCCACTTCGGTATCAAGTCCTCGGTTATGGGCAAGCTCCAGCCGAATTGCAGGTGCCGCCAATTGGAAATGCAGGAAGGCCCCCCCGTCTGCGTCATCGGGGTCAAATGCCAGCCTTCCATTCGATCCGGAACATAGCGGCTTGCCAAAACGCCCGGAAGAGTTCCGTTTTTGTCGTCAATCTTAAACTCCATGGAAAGTGTAAACGGCCGAGTACCGGTTGTAATTTCCGCATCCGGCAACAGGACTTGCGAATTCTCGCCGTCAAATACGGCTGCTCCGTCTTGAAAAAGGACCGATTCTCCCTTCCCGTGCCGCTCGTTGGAGGATGCGTCTTTGAAATCTTCACGAAGCGGCCAATAGCCTACTCGTCTTGTATCCATTGCGACCGTATCCTTTCTTTCTTTATCCATCTTGAAGCTCTCCTTTTGAATTTGTATTCGTATGTTTTCCGATCAAAGGGTCATACATCCGGTTTCTTCTATTAAACCACGCAAAATTGCCGACAGCTATTCCTCTTTTGGACATATTTTGCTTTTCTCCGGCCTGTTTTTACACTCCCGTTCTTCTTTTGTGAAAACAGGACCCATGAAAGCTTTACTTTCTCGTCTTTTTATTCGACCTGCATTTTACGGATATTATATCACAGGGCTTTTACGACGTGTATGAAAAAATTGCACTGCAAGGAAAGGGAAAGAATTGCCTTTCTTTCTTTTATCCTTTAATATATAACCTATGGAAAAAACGATCATTCTTTTGTATTACGTTGTTATGAATACTTTCTCTTTCGGCTTATGCGCAACGGACAAGACAAAAGCCGTAAAGGGAAGCTTTCGAATTCCCGAAAAGGTTTTGCTGTTGACGGGACTTTTAGGAGGAGCTTTGGGTCTGTACCTTGCCATGCTCACTACACGACACAAAACAAAGAAAGCGAAATTTCGCATCCTCGTTCCCCTTTTGATTCTCCTTCATGCGTATCTTCTTTTGAAGATTTTTTCTTTGTTGTGAAATAAAAAAACACCTGAAGGGAATATTTCAGGCGTTCATACGATGTTTCATCGATCGGATTTTTAAAATCCCGATTTGTTGGTAGGATTGTTTAAAATGCCGAAACCGGTCAATACGGCCAACAGCAGCGTGACAAAAAGATCCCATTTAGGGATTTCAAAGCCGACCCACTCTTTCAAAACGAAATAGATCAAAGCCAACATGGAAGCCCAAACCACCTTGCTTCTCCACCTGCTCTGTTGTTCCATTCGTCGCTCCTCCCCGTAAGGTTTAATGTTCCTAAGACAAGATATGCACGGTCGGGACAAATATGCGAAAACTTTATTTCTTTTCTTTGCTTCTTCGATAATAAATCAGGAATACGGATATGAACAGCATGAAGCAGGCGGCAAAAAACAAAATGGCGGACCGGTCCGATATAAGGTAGGTCTTCTCCATGTCTTCGGATATTTGCCGAATCTTTTGGGCTTGCTTCGCTTCTTTCTTGGTCATATTCAATGTAAATTGCCGTTGTACCGTGTCCTTTTTTTGACTCCCGTAGCTTACCGTAAGCAGGAGTTTATAGCTTTCTTCTTTGTATAAGCGATCCGGAACAAGAAAATCGGTTTGAAAAGCATTCTTCGGATAGACAATGTCCAAGGCTTTGGTTTCTTTATGGACCGGACGATTTTCCATATCGAATATTTCTATGGACACTTCCGGGTAATCGAAGGTATTTCCCGTATTTTCAATTTCAAAGGACAGTACCAAATCCCGATCCTTCACCCATTTTTTCTCGAAGGATTCTTTCAATTGAAAGAAAGAACAAAAGTCCGCATCCCCTTCTACTCGAATCAAGACGGCACAGGATAAGGCATAAACTCGATTCATTTGAAAACGTATTCCTTTTTTTGCCTCTTCTCCCGGGGTTCCTTCCTCCTCGTCGCTTCTTAAATACAGCACGGCGATATGGTCTCCGGGCATTGCATCATCGGGAACCCTGCCTTCCAATTCAATGATTTTTTCTTCGCCCGGTAAAAGAGCAATTCTTTCTTCGGAAAACCGAATCCATCCTCCTGCAGCCTCGCGGGTAGCTTCCTTAGGGGTTAGAATTTTGGTACCGCCGTTATCCGCCGTATACCCGTCGCTTATGAACAAGGTATTTTCCTTGACCTCCGTTCCCCTGTTCGTCAACACAACGGAAAACCGAAAGGATTCTCCCGGCTTGCACTCGATATCCACGTAGCTTTTGTCGGAATCTTGTATTTGAAAATGAAACAAATAGGGCTCGAAGGCTCTTGCTTTCAGCGGTAAACAAAGAAAAACGAGAAACAATAAAAACGATACTTTTTTCATGGAATCATATCCTTGTCTTTTGTGGTATATATAAAGCACCCCGAAATGTATCAAACAAATCGGGGCATGCATTTTCTATTTCCTTCCGGCTTCATGCCGCTATTCCAACACGGGATTTCCGGACACGCTGTACGTGATGGTTGTCCGATATGTTGCGGCAAAAATCTGATACTTTTGCAATTGGTTATTTACCTTCACCGGATTATCATTTGGAAATGCTCCTTTCATATCGTTGCTTTTGATTATTGTTCCATTCGGCAGCCATTCCGACACGGTGATATTGCACTGCAGGTAAAAATCGAATTCACCGGCGCCGTAGCCCGGATTTACCCGCAGCAAATCGAAGGTGCCGCTGTCGGTAATGAAGTTGTTGACGACATAGTTTCCCGAGGATACGGGGGTGCCGTAAGAAGACACGGGAGTCAAGAGAGTCCCGCCTTGTCCTAATTCGTTTAAAAGCTCAGCATCGTCAAACAAGCGAAAGGACATCCATTCTTCTACATTGACGAAAACATCCAATTCGGCACCATAACAGGTTGGATCTGCTATGGGAGTACTGTTTTTAAAATTCGACAAATCCACTCGAACCTTCCATCCTTCGTTTTTTCCGGACAAGTCCGTAACGGTGATGCGGTCCGTCTTTTGAAAGGTCGCCGTACCGCCTAACGCGATGGTCCACCGGTCTTGAGTCGGATTGATTTGATCTTCGTGTTCAATCGAGATACTTAAAGACCCTCCGTCGATGGAGAATTCTTCGATTGTTCCGCTTTGGGCGTAAACATTGTAAGAGAATAGCAGCATGAAAATAACGGCAAACGATAGTTTTCTCATTCGAGTATTCCTCCTTGGTAAATTATATTGCTTTTGTCTGTCGTTCCTTTCATTTAACCCATGTTGAGAAGGCCGGTTTTAATGTTTTATCTTTTGTATAAGAACGTCCCTACCCTCCTTCCTCCTCTTGCACATAACCGGTTTATGGTCAGGCCTTATTTACACAAACCGAAATATTGCAAGGTTACTCTTTTGTAAAAATCAATAGACTAACGGTATTATAACCGGAAAGTTTACAGTTGTTCAATAACACTGTAATCCATTTCCATGCCGTTTTCATATAAAATTCACGGAATATCCTATATATTCACTCATAATTGGCAGTTAACTGCAAAAAACTGCCGATTCCCCTCTAATATCTTCGTTTTGCAATACTTACCTATGCATTTCATACATCTTGCCTTCTCAAAATATTCTCAATTTTTTCTAAAAAAATTCATATTATGATGTTGACAGTTTCCTCTCCGCTACATATAATAACATATGTACAGTTATTCATATGTTCAAAGGTTAAAAAGAAGAGGTGTGAATCATGGCGGATTTTGCAGACCGATGCGATTGTACGGTCATTCACGAAGATGTTGTGGAAAGAGTAAAAGAGGTTATGCCCGAGGAAGAGAACCTGTACGATTTGGCCGAGCTTTTTAAGGTCTTTGGGGATACGACTCGGATCAAGCTCTTATGGGCTTTGGACAAGGAGGAAATGTGTGTTTGCGATTTGGCCATTTTATTGAACATGACCCAATCGGCCGTATCTCATCAGCTCCGCGTGTTAAAGCAAGCACGACTGGTTAAATTCCGTAGAGACGGCAAAAACGTGTATTACTCGCTGGACGACGATCATGTGAAGTTGATGTTCGAGCAGGGTTTGCTGCATATCAATGAAAAAGAACCGAAATAATGATGCGAACACCTGGAAAGGGGAAACTATGACAAGAGGTCAACAGAACTTAACAAAAACAAAAAAACGCATCGGGGTCAGCTCTTCGAAGGCTACCCTTCCCAATGTAAAAAAGACATATACGGTCACCGGATTGGGCTGCGCTCACTGTGCCGAACGCATGGAAAGAGAAATCGGCAGATTAGCCGGAGTTAGCGAAGCTCGTTTAGACTTTGTCAACAAAAAACTCACCCTGGTTTTGGACACGGCCGAAGAGCTCGACCAATTGAAAAGCAAAGTCCGAGCAATCGTTAAAAGAATCGAATACGGTGCCGATATTGACGATAAAGCTGAATCTCATGATCATGAACATGATCATGAACATGAACACCATGAAAGTCAAAACATTTGGCTTCTCGTGTCGGGTGCCGTCTTGTTTTTGGCCGCCGTTCTTTTAAGTTTACCTCAATTTCCGAAAATCCTTTTGTTTGCGGTGAGCTTGGTCCTCATCGGCGGTGAAATTTATGAAAAGGCCGTAAGAAACATTATACGAGGCCGGGTTTTCGACGAGAATTTTCTAATGAGTATTGCTTCCATCGGTGCTTTTATCATCGGCGAATACGCCGAAGGCGTCGCCGTCATGCTGTTTTACCAAATCGGCGAATACGTGCAAGCCCGAGCGGTGGATAAATCCCGCCGATCCATTGCTTCCTTGATGGATATCAAACCGGAGTATGCCAATCGTAAGGTCGGAAACGAAACCGTGAGGGTTGCTCCGGAGCAAATAGCCGTCGGAGATTTGATCGTTGTGAAGCCGGGAGAAAAAATACCCTTAGACGGAACGGTTGTAGAAGGTACCTCCATGCTGGATACGTCGGCTTTAACCGGAGAATCCTTGCGCCAAGAGGTTTCGGAAGGCCATACCGTTTTTTCCGGATCCATTAACATGAACGGGCTTTTAACCGTGAAGGTAACCAAGCCTTACGGAGAATCCACCGTTTCCAAAATATTGGACTTGGTGGAGAATGCAAGCTCGAAAAAAGCGCCTACCGAAAACTTCATTACAAAGTTTGCTCGCGTCTACACGCCTACCGTGGTAACCGTCGCGGCTCTTATAGCCTTCATCCCCCCTTTGGTTATAAAAGAAGCTCTTTTTTCCCAATGGCTCTACCGTGCCCTTGTTTTTCTGGTCATATCCTGCCCCTGTGCTTTGGTCATATCCATCCCCTTAGGCTTTTTCGGCGGAATCGGCGGAGCCTCGGCCAACGGAATATTAATAAAAGGAGGCAACTACTTGGAAGCCTTGAACCAAGTGGATACGGTCGTTTTTGATAAAACCGGCACGTTGACCAAAGGCGTTTTCGAAGTAGATAAAATCGTCACCTTCGGCAAGCTTTCCAAAGACGAGCTTTTAATGCTTGCCGCATACGCCGAAAGCTTCTCCAATCACCCCATTGCCGCTTCCGTTTTAAAAGCCTACGGTAAGACCGTAGATAAAAACCTTATTTCCGACTTTAAAGAAACGGCCGGCTTCGGAATCGAGGCGTCCATTGAGGGAAAAAAGGTGTTGCTGGGTAATGAAAAATTAATGAAAAAAGAGAAAATTTCTTTTACGAAGTCCGATGAAGCCGGTACGGTTGTTTACCTTGCCGTAGACGGCCGTTTCGAAGGATACATCGTCATATCCGACCAAGTAAAAGGCGACAGCAAAATAACCGTTTCCACCTTGAAAAAAAGCGGCGTAAAAAAAACCGTTATGCTCACGGGAGACAAGAAAGAGATCAGCGAAAGGATTTCGTCGGACCTTGGTATCGACCAAGTGTATGCCGAGCTTTTGCCTCATGAAAAGGTTAAGGTATTGGAAGACTTGAGCAAAAAGATTCCCCAAGGGAAAAAGCTTCTGTTTGTCGGAGACGGTATCAACGATGCCCCGGTATTGGCAAGAGCGGACATCGGAGTTGCCATGGGCGGATTAGGCTCGGATGCCGCCATCGAAGCGGCGGACATCGTTCTTATGACCGACGAGCCCTCCAAGCTGATCAGCGCTTTGCAAATCGCAAGCAAAACGCGAAGCATTGTATGGCAAAACATTATTTTGGCCTTGGGCGTTAAAGCCGTGGTGTTGGTCCTTGGGGCGGGAGGCATAGCCTCCATGTGGGAAGCCGTTTTTGCCGACGTAGGAGTCGCACTTTTGGCCATATTGAACGCTCTGCGTGTTATGAGAATCCGACCCGGAAAATCCTCCTTCATATAAAAATAAATGCAATGAGAAAAGGAGAGCTTTTATGCTCTCCTTCTTTTTGCAAATACAATATATAAAGCTTTAATTAGCGTCTGTATCCGCCTCTGGCTCCGGTGCGATTGTCTCTGTTGTTTCTTTGTTGCTTTCTAGCTCTTCTGCAATCCGGACATCTTAAAGGTTCGTTCGTGAAACCCTTTTCTTTGTAAAATTCTTGTTCTCTTTCGGTGAATACGAAATTTGTTCCGCAATCCTTACAAGATAAAATTTTGTCTGCCATTTGAAACCTCCATAATTTATCTGGATCTTATTGCCCGAACCACCATCTCCAAATGAATTAAAGAGGTTGTTTGAGATAATGAATCCATTTTTTCGCGCATAAGCGCGTAAATACATACTAACACGAAAAGATTAAGAATGCAATATGCTGTGAAAAATATTTTTATTTCCCATTAATTTTTAGGTGGATTTTTCGTAGTTATGGGATTCATAACCATAACCATCGATTTGCCGTCCAAATTCGGCTTCTTTTCAAGAACTCCTACTTCTTTCAAGGCATCGGCAAATGCATTAAGGACTTCGTACCCGTTTTGGGTAAACTGCAATTCTCTGCCTCGGAATCGAATACTGACCTTTACTTTATCTCCGTTTTGTAAAAATCGATAAGCGTTTTTCACTTTAAAATCAAAATCATGTTTATCAATTTTTGCCGACAACCTTACTTCTTTTATATTCAGTATTGTTTGCTTTTTCTTTGACTCTTTTTCTCTTTTTGATTTTTCATATTGATACTTGCCGTAATCCATAATCTTGCATACAGGCGGCACCGAATTGGGTGCTATCTTCACAAGATCCAAATTTTTCGACACGGCAATTTCCAGTGCCTTTTTAGGAGACATGACACCTAACATGGTTCCGTCTGCATCAATAACTCGGACTTCCTTATCTCTGATTTCTTCATTGATCATTCCGGTCTCGTTTTTCTTAATACTCAACACCTCCGCTAAGTTATATATTTTCATACCTCTTTCATTATACCGCCTTTTACTCCAAGTTTCAATCGGTTCATGCCAATTTTGTACAGAACAACCAAAACGATTGAATTTCATAAAATTTTCAGCCGAAATTCCACTCCTTGATCGGTCGGCAATAAAAAACGGCAACAAGGTTTTTCCCTTGTCACCGTTTGATTCATGCACAACGATCGGATAAGACAATACTACTCTTTCGGATTCGGATAATAAAAGATTTTCCCTTCAAAATTCCTTAATGTAACGCCTTCCTCCGTCATATCCACGATGTAATCACGGTTTACCGGTGTTTTTCCTCCCCCGCCGGGAGCGTCAATCACGTACTCCGGCACCGCAAATCCCGTAATATTTCCCCTTATGCTCTTCAACATTTCCATACCCTTGGAAACCTTGGTACGAAAATGACCGATGCCTTGGGAGACGTCGCACTGGTACAAATAATACGGTCGGACTCGAATACTTACCAGCTTCAAGAATAAAGCCTTCAAAATTTCAGTATCGTCATTGACACCACGGAGAAGAACGCTTTGGTTCCCCAACGGGATGCCGGCATCCACGATTTTTCTGCAGGCTTCGGAGGACTCCTTCGTAATCTCCTTCGGATGGTTAAAATGGGTATTAATCCAAAGGGGATGGTATTTTTTCAGCATATTTAAAAGCTCGTCGGTAATTCTCATGGGCAGAACCACCGGCGTACGGGTTCCGATACGAATGATTTCAACGTGAGGTATTTCCCTCACCTTTTTAATAATCCCCTCCAGTCGTGCATCGGGCATAACCAAAGGATCTCCTCCCGACAGCAGCACGTCACGGATGACGGTGTTTTTGCGTATGTATTCCAAAGCCGCTTCCAGTCTTTTATCGCTTATGGAATAGTCTTCGCACCCTACCAGTCTTCTTCTCGTACAGTGCCTGCAGTACATGGAGCACTTATGGGTCAGCACCAAAAGCACCCTGTCCGGGTATCGGTGGACCAGACCCGGTACGGGAGAATATTTCTCTTCGCAAAGAGGGTCTTCTCGTTCACAAGGGTCGATGATGAGCTCCTTGGCGGAAGGTATCGCTTGTTTTCGGATCGGACAATCCGGATTGCTGTCGTCGATAAGTGCCGCGTAATACGGCGTAATGGCCATTTTAAACTTTTGCAGGCATTTTTCAATGTCTTCTTTTTCTTCCTTCTTCAAGTGAACGATTTTGCTTAGTTGCTCCGTATCGGTAATCCGATTCTTGATTTGCCATTTCCAATCGTTCCAATGCTCAAGGGAATAATCCTTCCATATTTGTGCTTTTTCATTCTCATCCATTATCATTCGCCTCGATTCGGGTTCCATGGTTTCATACCATATCTTTCCAATGCACAGTTAAAAACGCTCAGTATCAATTCCTTGTAACTCATTCCGCAGAATTCCGCTATCATGGGATAATCGCTGTAGGAAGGAGCCAAACCCGGCAGCGGGTTGATCTCGATAAAATAGATGTCTCCTTGGTCCGACAGACGAAAATCAATCCTCGAAAAATCCCTGCAGCTTAAAACCCGGTGAATCTTTAAGGCGGTTTCTTTCATTCTGTTGTTTGTTTCATCGTCCAATAAGGGAGGGCAGATGTATTCCACATAGTCCTTGTAATGGGTTTTTACATGGAAACTGTAGATACGATTTTCTCGTCCTTCTTTCAAGTAGCGAATTTCCATCGGCTCAAAGGCGCGGGCATTTTCCCCGTTTCCCAAAACGCCTACGGTGAATTCTCTTCCCGATATGAATTGCTCGATCAGCATGGGCTGACCGTACAGCTTGAAATTTTTATCCAGTACGGCTTTCAGTTCTTCCGCGTTATCAACCACCGCCGTTTGGCCTATTCCCTTTCCGGAGCCTTCATGGTTCGGTTTCACGATCAAAGGAAAGGTTAACCCCGGACCTTCTTCGATACTCGGCGATTTCGCCAATCGATAATCCGGGGTTTGTATATGAAACGTAGATAAATAGCGTTTTGTAATCTCTTTATCCAACGCCATAGCCAAAGTCGTTTCATCGGATCCGGTGTAAGGGATTCCCAAATAGCTTAATATGGCCGGAATATGAGCTTCCCTTCCTCTGCCGGTCGTGCCTTCGGCTATGTTAAACACGATATCCGGTTTTGCTTCTTTCAGTCTTTCCACAATATCCGCATCCGCTTCAAAAAGCTCCACTTTATAGCCTTCCGAGAGAAATACGTCCCGTATTGCGGCTATTGTGTCAAATGAATCGTACTCCGCTTCGATATCGTCTGCTTCGGAGATAACGCCTTTTTTCAGGTTATACGTTATACCGACAGACGGAAGCGGAGGTTTTGTTTCGTTTTCCATCTATCATCACTCGCCCATCGTAATAAATTAAGGTTTTTTCACCCTTCATCAGCCCATTATAGCACCGGGAATATGAAAAGAAACAGCGGAAAAAAGCCTAATCCATACGTTTAAACAACTGTATACCGGTTTTAGTAAAGGGCCTTCCTGTCTCGCGGTCTATCTAGTTCACGCCTATTCTTCGTCAATCTTTTAAAAATGGTACTATATATAGTGGATTTTTCCGGTCTTTGCTTAAAAATTTTTACTTGCTTTGTATTTGTATTTTTTTCATGGTAATTGTACAAATACGGTGTATAATAGTGTTAATATTTATTCTTTCTTCAAAATAAGAAAGGAGTTCATATCCATGAATCGTAAAGCGAATGTAGCAGTTATCGGGGCGGGCGGAATCGCCAACAACGTTCATTTGCCCTCGTTATCGGAAATTGAAGAAGCCAATGTGGTAGCCGTATGCGACCTTCATGAAGAAAGAGCCAAAAAGGCTGCCGAAAAGTACTCCATCCCTGCCGTATACACCTCCATGTATAAAATGTTCGAAAAAGAAAGCCTAGACGGAGTTTTCGTGTTGGTTGAGCCGGACCGGCTCCACCGAGCGGCTTACGATTGCTTGAGCGCAGGTCTTCATGTGTTTATGGAAAAACCTGCAGGGATAACGTCCTACCAGGCTCGTTCTTTGGCGCGAAAAGCGGAGCAAACGGGCAAAACCGTTGCGGTAGGCATGAATCGAAGGCACATTCCTTTGGTTCAAAAAGTGTTTACCATGATGAAGGAAATTACACCCATAACCCAAGTCGACGGGGTTTTCATGAAAAACAGCAATATTGCAAACAGCTGGCACTACATGAGCGCATTCGTATGCGACATCATCCACGCCACGGACTTGGTTCGATATTTTGCAGGGTCGAAGCCGACAAAAGCGGCAACCGTAGTCGCAAGGAACAACTCCCCTGTCGATAACGCTTGGTCCTCCGTCATTATGTTTGAAAACGGAATTGTGGGTACCCTTCGGTCCAACTACCAAATCGGCGGCCGCGTACATAGCTTCGAGATTCACGGGCCTAAAGCCAGTGCCTTTATTAACTTAGGATTCGGCGGCAACGAATGCGAAGCGAAGATTTTGTATGCCTCCGGAAAACCCATCTATTCTTTGGCCGCCGCCGGAGTATCCAAGCTTGCCATGGAGCATTTGGACGGAAAAGAAATCGCCGGCACCGATGCTTTCTATGCCTACTACGGCTACAAGCAGGAAGACAAAGATTTCATCAACTTCCTTTTAACCGGCCAAAAGCCTTTATGTACCATCGAGGATGCCGCCGAGACGATGGAAATGGCGGAAATGCTTTTAAACAACACGATCTAAGAAAAAGACTTTGAGGAATATAAAAAAGAAACGTTATGGCATTTCATGGCGTTTCTTTTTTATCGCGTTATTTTATTCCCGTCTTTCCTTAATTCAATACCTTCGCTTCCGCATTTTCTTTCTTTTGCCGATCAAATCGAATCATGCCCACAATGATGGATGACATGACGAATATTTCGGTAATGATCCCGGCATAAGATCCTTTCACGATATTGTAGGTAATCCACAAAGGAGATACCGGGAACGTGACTCTTCGTACATAGGTAGGATTGTCGAGCCAAAAGCCTAACGAGCCTAACACCATTCCTAATATGGGGAACAATGAGAAGATGTCTTCCCAAGTCAAAATCCCCGCTGCAATGGACACGGCCATAAATAAGAAAAGCCACCCTTTATGTCTTGCCCAAGTATGCTTTTGCTTTTGGTAATATACGATGTTTCTTATGACGCTGACCACGTTAAGAGCCGCACCGGTGTAGGCACCTAAAAATAAAAAGTGAACGGCAAACAGGCATCCCGCCAAGAGCTGGAAGGTCAAAATCCCTTTTTTCGTGTTGTTCTGAAAAGAAATGATGGCCATAAGCAGGGCTACCCCGCCAATGACCTGCGCAATGATTTCCATTGTATCCACGGTATATGTACTCCGATCCTCAAGTCTAATTGAATTGAATTCTATCACCTTTCATCGGGGTTTGCAATACGGCGGAAAAGCCGTACTTCTAAAATCTTAAAAAGAATCGATTCATCATCCTATGTCTTTTGTTTGATACATTTTCATCAAAGTGGTATTGTATTTCTCGAGGTGGGTAGGAGGCTATGAAAATTATTGATATCCATGCACATATTTTTCCGGACAAGATAGCCGAGAAAGCATCCGCAAATGTAGGCGCTTTTTACAACTTGTCCATGAAACACGACGGTAAAATTCGAACTCTTTTGGATATGGGCGACCGTTACGGCATCGACCGGTTTTTGGTCCACTCCGTTGCCACTACGGCGGATCAGGTGGAAAGCATTAATAGTTTCATAAGCGGAGTCGTTAAAGCCTATAACGGGCGTTTTATCGGATTTGCCACGCTGCATCCGGATTACAAGAATACGGAAAAGGAAATCGATCGAGCCGTATCCCTCGGATTAAAGGGGATCAAGCTTCATCCGGACTTTCAGCGCTTTCATATCGACTGTAAAGAAGCCATGGGACTGTATGAAATATTGGAAGGAAGGCTGCCATTATTGATCCATACCGGCGATTACCGGTACGAATATTCGAAGCCCCAACGGTTGGCAAAGGTTTTGGACCGTTTTCCTCGCCTGCAAGTCATCGCCGCTCACTTCGGCGGATGGTCCGAATGGGACAAAGGAGCGGAAGCTTTGGCCGGTAGAAACGTATATGTGGATACCTCCAGTACCTTTTACGCCAACCCTCTGGAAAAAGTCCGTTTTCTTTTCAAGCTTTTCGGCTCGGATCATATCATGTTCGGTTCCGACTATCCCATGTGGAATCCGGGTACGGAAATCGAGTTCATCCGAAGACTGGAGTTGGATGAAAGGGATTTGGAAAAAATAATGCATGAGAATGTAGAGAAACTATTGGGAATATAAAAAGGGCGGTTAAGCCCTTTATTCACGCATTTCCGTTTTTCGCAGCTGGCCGCAAGCGGCTTGAATATCGCTTCCTAATTCCCTCCTTACGGAAACGGGAATCTTTGCGTTCATAATGATGTTTTGAAAGGTCTTCACGGTTTCCGGGTTCGGCTTTGAATAAGCCGTTTGGCGAATGCTGTTTACGGGAATTAAGTTTACATGACACAAAAGGCCCTTTAAAAGCCGGACCAATTCGTACGCTTGCTTTTTATCCGAATTGACGCCTTCGATCAAAGCGTATTCGAAGGTCACTCTTCTTCCGGTTTTGTTCACGTAATACCGGCAAGCCTTTATAATCTCGTCAACGGTCCACCGGTTTGCGACGGGCATGACGGTTTTTCGAATATCGTCATTGGGGGCATGAAGGGATACGGACAAATTCACCGGCATGTTTTCTTCCGCGAATTGACGTATTTTAGGCACAATCCCGCAAGTGGACACGGTGATTTTTCGATATCCGACGTTAAATCCTTCCGGGTCGTGAACGGTCTTTAGAAACAAAATCAAATTGTCATAATTGTCAAACGGCTCTCCGATCCCCATAACGACAATATTGCCGATTCGATCCCCGGCCGTTTTCTGCATGAGGTATACTTGGCGCAGCATTTCATAAGCCGTCAAATCCCTCGAGAAGCGTACGTCGGAGGAAGCGCAGAATTTACATCCCATTTTGCAGCCCGCTTGGGATGAGATGCATACGCTGTACCCGTGGAGATATTTCATCAAAACTCCTTCGATACAATTGCCGTCGTGAAGCCGAAAAAGAAACTTTACGGTATCGTCTATGGATGAACGGTATTCTTTTTCTACGGTTACGGTTCCGAATTTAAAGTCTTGCTTCAATTGCTCCCTTAACGAGGCCGGCAGAGATGTCATATCGTCGATGGCGGGAACTCCTTGAATGAGATACCGTTTCAACTGGTTAAATCGAAACTTTTGCCCGGTCTTTTCCGTTACATAATCCAAAAGAGCTTCATCGGGCATCTCTTCCAAATAGAGGTTCATTTCTTTTTTCATGGGTTTTTCTCCTTCTAATAATATATTTACACCCGCCTTATCAATTTCGCGGCAAAAAACCCGTCGGTTCCGTGTACGTGAGGATACGTATTGACAAAGCTTCCGGTAGCATATCTTGTTATCTTTCCCGGTTCGTAACGAATTTCTCCAAGCTCAAAATTCGGATGCTCCTTTAAAAACTCTTTGATCCTGTCCTCGTTTTCTTCCGGAAGGACGGTACATGTACTGTACACCAAAGCTCCGCCCGGTTTTACGTACATACAGCATGTATCCAAAATGTCTTTTTGCAGTCGTAAAAGCTCGGGCTCGTCTTCGTAATTCCACTTAATGTCCGGCTTTCTTCGGATAATTCCGAGCCCCGTGCAAGGAACATCCAACAAAACACCGTCTGCGGATTCTTTTAGGTCTTCTATGAGTACCCGAGCGTCATGAACCGTACATTCGATGTTTTTCCTGCCGGCTTTTCGGAAGGTCTCCTCCATTAAGTCCACCTTGTGCTTATGAATATCCATGGCCAATATCCTTCCGGTATCCTGCATCATTTCGGATAGGGCCATCGTTTTTCCTCCCGGAGCGGCACAACAGTCGAAAACCACGGACCCCGGCTTCGGGTCCAACGCTTTTACCGGCAAAGAAGCGCTTTCGTCCATCACAACGAAAGCTCCCCTGTTGAATTCGGGGGTATCAAACAACCCCGAAGCGCTTTTTAATTTTAAAACCGCTTCTTCCGCAGCCGATTTTTCCGCCTCAAACCCTTGTTTAATGAGCGATTGCAATAACGTATCCGGATCGGTTACAAGGGTGTTGACCCGAATATAGAGATCCGGCCTTTCCAAGCAAGCGGCGCAGAATTGTTCCGTTTCTTCCAAACCGAAGACCGGAATAAGCTTTCGGATGATTTTCTCCGACATGGAATATTTCAAGGACAGGTATTCAACGGGCTCTTTTGCCTTATCGGGCAAAACCAAGGGCTGCTCGGAACGGGCGATGCTTCTCATCACCCCGTTTACAAACCCTGCAACCTTCGGATGAGAAAGCCTTTTGGCCAAATCCACCGTTTCGTTGCATGCGGAATAAGCCGGTATAAATTTGCTGAATACCAGCTGGAAGACCCCTAATCGCAGTACGTTTCGTATTTTTTTATCGATGGAATTTACGGAACGCTTTGAAAAACGCTCGATAATCCGGTCCAATGTAAGCTTGTAGGATACGGTTCCGTAAACCAGCATGGAAACAAAACGCCTTTCGGCGGCATCGGCTTTTCGGTTTCTTAGTACCTTATTCAAAGCGATGTTCACGTAGGCGTTATTCTCCAATACATCGTATATAATTTCGTATGCCGTTTGTCTCGGTGAATCCAATTATTTTCTTCTCCTTAATAAAAGCAGTCTCATCAAGCTTGCAATGGCCGTCAGCGCGGAAGCGACATAGGTCATGGCAGCTGCGGTAAGTACTTTTTTAGCGCCTTTTAGCTCCTCCTCGGTTAATATGCCGTATTCATCCAAGCCTGCCAAAGCCCTCTTGGAGGCGTTCAATTCCACCGGCAGCGTGATCAGATAGAAAACCACCGCAGCCGAGAACAAAACGATTCCGATATTAAACAGAACCGGCATATTCATAAACAAACCGATGATGGCAAGCCACGGACCTGCGAAGGACCCGATATTGGCAATAGGATATACCGTTGATCTTAGTACCAAAGGCCCGTATCCCACGGCATGCTGTATGGCATGTCCGGTTTCATGGGCGGCAACCCCTACGGCCGCAACGGTGGATCGACCGTATACCGGTTCGGATAGGGCAATGACCTTTTTTGACGGATCGAAATGATCCGTAAGCGATCCTTGGGTAGCGGTTATTTCAACGTCGTAAATCCCGTTTTGTCTCAGAAGCCGGCTTGCCACATCATACCCTGTAAACCTTCCCGAGGTTTGCACCTTTGAATATTTCGAAAAAGTAGCCTGTACTTTGGCTTGCGCCCACAAGGCGATCAAAAACGCCGGCAGAACCAGCATTAAATAATACTCGTCATAAAACACAGGATACTCCCCCTTTACTATTATTTCCGTAAGGCTTTAATACAATACCCTTTTCGAGATTATGCCCGCATACCCCGATAGGCATGCAACGGCAGTTTTCAAACTGTATTTCATAAATCATAACGGTTCCGGGATTCGCCGCGATTTCAATGTAATCTTTGGTAATCTCCAGAAGGGTCCCGGGCTCCGCATCGGTTATACGGTCGGTGTAATAGGATTGGATCAGTTTCATTCTTTTGCCTTCGTAGAAGGTATAGGCTCCGGGCCACGGCGTAACGCCGCGAATCCGATTATGAATGTCGATAGCCGGTTTGTTCCAATCGATACGTCCGGTTTCCTTATCCACCATGGGTGCGTAAGTGGCTTTTGAATGATCCTGAGGAATTCTTTTTAAAGTACCCTCGTTAAGCTTTTCCAGCGTTTCCTTTAAGACCTTCGCTCCTAACTCCGCCAAAATGTCATGCAATTCTCCTACGTTCATACGATCGTGAACGGGAATCTCTTCCGAAAGCAAAATATCGCCGGTATCCATTCCCCGATCCGTCATCATTGTCGTGATGCCGGTGACGGTAAATCCGTTGATCAACGCATGGTGGATGGGTGCAGCGCCTCTTAACAAAGGAAGCAAGGAAGCATGGACGTTGACGGTACCGTAAACGGGAATGTCCAAAACCTGTTGAGGTAAAATCTTACCGTACGCAACGGTAATCATCACGTCCGGTTTCAACGTCTTTAATTGCTCCAAAAATTCTTGAGTTTTGACGCTATCCGGCTGCAGCACATTCAAATTGTTTTTTAAGGCTACTTCTTTTACCGGCGGGCAGCACAGTCTTTCTCCTCTGCCCTTCGGCTTATCGGTTTGCGTAATGACACCGACTATGTTGTAGCCTTCTTTTATTAACATTTCCAAAGAGGGAACGGCAAATTCCGGT
>JAAYHZ010000464.1 GCA_012744235.1 Clostridiaceae bacterium | reverse complement strand
TACAAAGTATTTTTGGGATATGAGAGATAGTTTAGATGATGTTTCTTGGAAATGCTTATTTATGAACGAGCCTATTGAGCGTGAAGGACTGTTGTTCCCTGAAGATGAGCTTAATTATTATAATGGTATTTTGCCGGAAGGCGGATTGGTACGGAAATATGCCGCTTGTGACGTGGCTTGGGGGGGTGGCGATAGTCTTTCGATGCCTTTCGCTTACGAATATGAAGATGGGAGCGTTTATATCGTGGACGTAGTATTTAATAAAGGGGATAAAACAATTACTCGCCCGATTGTAGTTGGTAAATTGATGTATCATCTTCCTCATGAAACAGAGTTTGAAGCAAATAATGGGGGAGATGAGTATTGCGATGCGGTGGATGAAGAATTAAAAAAGCAAAATGTCCGTTTAAATTTAAGTCATAGGAAAGCCCCATCAAATCAAAGCAAATTATCGAGGATTATTCAAGCAGCTCCAGATATTAAAAAATTTTATTTCCTGGATAAAAGGCATAGAAATAAAGAATATGCGGCTTTTATGAAAGAATTAACTTCATTTGTGCAAACAGGGAAAAATAAAAATGATGATGCTCCTGATTCTTTAGCTATACTTTCAAGAAAGATTGGCAGCAAATCTGGAAAAGTCGAGGTATTTAAAAGGCCGTTTTAACTGAATATGGTATGAAAAATATTGACATACACAATATATTGTAATATAATAAACCTGTATATAGTGCGCGAGCGGTGATAAGAGCGCACGAGAGGATGCCGATGTACACGGCCGCTTAATTCCTCTTGGCGGGGTGCAATTCCTTGTCCGCTCAAATATAAGTAATTTCAGAGCATGATTGCTTGGGAGCTTTGGCTCCGAATAAGCGGTTATGCTTTGTTTATTTTTTGGGGGAAAGTGTAAAGGTGGCGATGGAATAGTGGAAGTATGGAAAGATATCCCGGGTTATGAAGGGAAATATCAAGTTAGTAATAAAGGTCGAGTAAAAAGTTTATCTCGTAAAGATGCAAAAGGACAATCCTTACCTGAAAGAATTTTAAAATTACAAGATAACGGTAGAGGTTATAAAAAGGTTACTCTTTGGTCGAATGGAGTCGGAAAGAAATACTTTGTTCATTATCTGGTTGCTGCGACGTTTATACCCAATCCCTGTAATTATAAAATTGTACACCATATCGATGAAGATCCTAGTAACAATGATGTTAAAAATCTTAAATGGTGCACTCAAAGTGAAAATGTGAAAGCGGGGAGTGCAACACAAAGAAGATTGGCTAATACAGATTTTTCGAGAAAAAGAATTAGTGAAAAATCATTGCAAAATTTAATTAGTCAGCGTGAAAAACAAAAGAAAAAAGTTGATCAATATTCGTTAACTGGTGATTTTATTAAAACATGGTCGAGCGTTAGTGAAGCCGCTAAAGCAATTGGCGGTCAATCTTCTAATATAGCTAGTTGTACGGCCGGGCGTAGAAAAACTGCCTATGGGTATATATGGAGGTATGGCAATGTTTGATATTAAAGAAAAGGTTATATATATTTCACATCCTTATGGGGGTCTTAATGAAAATAAGGAAAAGGTTGAGAAATTAATAAAGAGATTGACTAAAAAATATCCTGAATATTGTTTTGTATCTCCAATACACACGTTTGGATTTCTTTATAATGAACTGACTTACGAGGAAGGCATATCACATTGTTTAACCTTATTGGATTTATGTTCGGAAATTTGGATATATGGGAATAGCAAAGGTGTTAGGATCGAAAGAAATTATGCTCAAAGGTATAAAATACCAATTATAGAACGGGGTGAATGTATTATTGAAAAGTAGGGTATTGTTCGGTAGAGAAGTTATATATTCTGCTGAAACTGAAATTACTAGAAACAATCTGATGGATGTTTTGAGCGAAACGTTATCTATTCATAAGACAAATAGTGAAGAAATTGACTATTTATATAAATATTATCGTGGTAAACAACCAATTTTGCAAAGAGAAAAAAAGATACGCCCTGAGATTAACAACAAAATAGTTGAAAATCATGCTTTTGAAATAGTGGAATTTAAAAAAGGTTATGTTTTTGGAGAACCTATTCAGTATGTGCGCCGTGGAGAAACTGCAGAAGAAAATAAAATCCCTATACTTAATGAGTATATGCTCATGGTTGATAAAGCATACAAAGATAAAGAATTGGCTGAATGGTTCTATATTTGCGGGACGGCTTATCGAATGGTTTTGCCAAGTTTAGAGGAATATGCGGATGCACCTTTCGAAACCGATGTCTTAGATCCTCGATATACTTTTGTTGTATATAACAATGGTTTTGGTAAAAAGCCATTGATGGGGGTTAAGTATATAGAAACCACCGAGGGTAAAATGTTGTATAGTATATATACCTCTAATACTTATTTTGAAGTGCTACAAGATAAGGAATTTAAGATTGTAAAACAAGAGCCTCATGTTTTAAGATATATACCGATAATCGAATATCCTGCTAATGCTTCAAGATTGGGAGCTTTCGAAGTTGTTTTACCTTTATTGGATGCGATTAATAATACCGGATCGAATAGACAGGATGGTGTCGATCAGTTTATTCAATCTTTTATGAAATTTATTAATTGCGATATTGATGAAGAAACTTTTTTAGCTTTAAAAGAATTAGGGGCATTGAAAGTTAAAAGCGATTCAAATAATCCAGCAGATGTAGATGTAATTTCTCAAGAACTGGACCAGAGTCAGACGCAAATAACCAAAGATGATATTTATAGGGCAATTCTCATTATTTGTGGTATGCCAGACAGGCATCAGAATGCACGATCCACCAGTGATACCGGGACAGCAGTATATTATAGAGACGGCTGGACTGCGGCAGAGGCCAGAGCTAAAGATATAGAACTGATTTTTAAAAAAGCAGAGAGGCAATTTTTAAGAATAGTTCTTAGAATTCTTAAAGATACAGTTGGGATAGATATAAAGCTAAACGAAATTGACATTAAATTCACAAGAAATAAAATTGATAGCTTATTAGTTAAAACTCAAGGCTTGCAGAACATGCTCGAAGCTGGTATTCATCCTAAGATTGCAATTGCAGTTTGCAATTTGTTCAGTGATCCCGAACAGGTATATCTCGATTCTCAAGAATATCTTGAAAAATGGAAAAATGCTGAGGCTACTGTAACACCTGGAAACAATAAACCTAACCCGCAGGATGGTGATGTTGCTTGAGGGTAGTTAGGTGCTTGCAATGTAATAAATTTCTTGGTAAAATTAAAGGAGAGGCAGAAATCAAATGCCCTCGCTGTGGAAAAATAAACATGATTGATACAGAGCGCCAAAAGAGCGCCAGTTAACCAATAAAACGGTTGATTGGCGCTCTTTTTCGTTATAGTGCAGAGAAGCACATTAAAAACACAATAACCGGAGAGAACCGGTATAAAAACGCAATAAATACACAGTGCAGAGAAGCACTTAAAAAACGCAGGAGGTAGTAAAAATGGCAAGTTTGAAAGAACTATTGGGTGATGATTACAAGGAAGGTATGACGGTTGAGGAAATTGAAGCAGCGTTAGCTGATAAAGAATTTGTAGACCCTTCTACTTTACCAGAGTCGGTGAGTAAAAAACTATTTGACAAAACTGCTTCTGAATTAGCAACAGTTAAAAAGGAATTGAGAAAATTGAAAGAAAGTTCAATGACTGCGGAAGAAAAAGTACAAGAAGAACTTAACAAAGCGCAAGAATTACAAAAAACTTATGCCAAAGAGCTTGCAAAGCTGAAAGCAAAAGAAATATTTGTTGAGGCAGGGTTAATTGAAAAAGATTATGCCTCTTTGTTAGATGCTGTAGTATCTGAGGACGAAGAAGTAACAACTACTAGAGCAAAAGCGATGGTAGATGTTATTAACGCTCAAAAGAAAGCCGTGGAGCAAGCAGTAAAAGCTGAACTGCTCAAGGATACACCGAAGCCTCCCGCCGGAGGCCCCGGAGGGGTGATTACGAAAGAGCATTTCGATAAAATGTCATCTAAAGAACAATTGGAGTTCATTCAAAAGAACCCAAACTGGAAAGAAATCTTGAATATTGAGTTGTAAAGGAGTTGTTGAAATATGGCCAATTATCTGAATTTCCCATATG
>JAAYHZ010000013.1 GCA_012744235.1 Clostridiaceae bacterium | reverse complement strand
TCCCAATAGCAGTCCTTCCATAACACTCACAAAAATACCCCCTAAGAAAACAAAACCGTACTTGTCCTAACATTTTACGCAATAACTTTAAAAAAGATACCGGATTTATCCGATATCTTTTTTAACGGCCGGCTTATTCGCCGCTTTTTTTCCTAGCACCAATGTGGGCGGGTCCTTGCTCACAACGGTTTGCTTCGTTATGATCACTTTTTCAACGTCGCTTCTAGAGGGTATTTCGAACATAATGTCGCGAAGAGTTTCCTCCATAATGGCTCTCAACCCTCTGGCACCGGATTTTCTTTGAATGGCTTTTTCGGCAATGGCTTCCAAAGCGTCTTCTTCGATTTCAAGCTTCACGTTATCCATATCAAAGAGAGCTTGGTACTGCTTCACCAAAGAATTCTTCGGTTCCGTCAGAATGCGAATCAGCGTTGCCTTATCCAATTCATGAAGGCCAACGATCACCGGCAGACGGCCGACGAATTCGGGAATCAGCCCGTATTTTAACAAATCCTGCGGTGTAACGTCCGTAAGGAGATTGATGTCTTCGGCGGATTTTTTCAAGCTGCCGCCAAAGCCCATGGTCCCCTTTCCGATTCGGTTCTTTATAATTTCATGGATACCGTCAAAAGCACCGCCGCAGATGAAAAGAATGTTGGTGGTGTCAATTTGTATGAACTCCTGCTGGGGATGCTTTCGTCCTCCCAAAGGAGGAACCGATGCGATGGTACCTTCGAATATCTTCAACAGAGCTTGCTGCACGCCTTCGCCGCTGACGTCTCTTGTGATGGACGGATTATCCGATTTACGTGCAATCTTATCCACTTCGTCCAAGTAGATAATTCCACGCTCGGCTCTTTCAATGTCGTAGTCCGCCGCTTGGATCAAGCGTAAGAGAATGTTTTCCACGTCTTCTCCTACGTATCCCGCTTCCGTCAGAGACGTTGCGTCGGCAATCGCAAAGGGTACGTTCAAAATCTTGGCTAACGTTTGAGCCAGATAGGTTTTACCGCTTCCGGTAGGACCTATCATAATGATATTGCTTTTTTGAAGCTCCACTTCGTCGTTGTTGAGTACCGAGTTAATTCTTTTGTAATGATTGTATACGGCCACGGCCAAAGCCTTCTTCGCTTCCTCCTGGCCGATTACGTACTTATCGAAAATTTCGACAATTTCTTTCGGTTTCGGAACCTTTTCAAAATTTATTTCAAAATCGTCATCTATATCACCGGGGTCTTCATCGATGATTTCGCTGCACAATTCGATGCATTCATCGCAAATGTAGACACCGGGGCCTTGTATCAATTTTCGGACTTCGTCCTGGTTTTTCCCGCAAAAGGAACATTTCATCCGTCTAAAATCGTCGTTCTTTGCCATTTTTCACCTCGATTCCTATTCTTGGCGGTGAGTCATCACCTTGTCGATAATTCCGTATTCCAATGCTTCTTGGGCGGTCATAAAGTAATCCCGCTCCACATCTTTTTCGATCTTTTCCAAAGGCTGCCCCGTATTTTTACTTAAAATCGAATTGAGGGTATCCTTCATCCTCATTAACCTTTCGGTATGTATCTTAATGTCCGTTGCTTGACCTTGGATACCTCCTAAGGGTTGATGAATCATAATTTCGCTGTTGGGCAGAGCGAAGCGTTTTCCTTTTGTCCCCGCTGCCAAGAGGAAGGCTCCCATACTGGCCGCCATACCAATGCATATGGTGGATACATCCGGCTTAATATATTGCATCGTGTCGTAGATGGCAAAACCGGATGTGATGGATCCTCCCGGACTGTTTATATATAAAGTAATGTCTCTATCCGGATCTTCATGTTCCAAATATATGAGCTGTGCGACTACCAAGCTGGCGGTCACGTCGTTGATTTGATCGCTTAATACAATAATTCGGGACTTCAGCAGCCTGGAAAAAATGTCGTACGATCTTTCCCCGCGGCTGGTTTGTTCCACAACTATCGGAACCAAATTCATATCCATATTGATCTCTCCTTTCTTACAAGCGTTCTTTCAAAACGAGGTTTATTGAAATAAAAGGAAGGGCATCTGCTCCCTATATTCTACGTACAATAAACCTTTTTATATACACTGTCTTTGAATATTACCCGTTTTTTATCGAACATTCTTTTTAGGCAATAATTTTTTAAATTTATTCTTTTCCTTCTTCGTGTTCTTCGTCATGGTCATGACCGCAGTCGCAGGTATCGTCGTCGCAGTGGTCGTGGTCATGGTCATGATGATGTTCTTCATAGAACGGTTTTTCTACAACCGTAAGATTCGCGGAATTTACGAGGAGCTCTACGGCTGCAGGCATCTTCAGCTGGTTGCGGATATATTCGATGTTTTCCGGTCTCATGTTTTCCTTAAGCTTTTCCAATTCGATTTTGTACTGTTCCGCATATTTTTTCAGCTCTTCTTCTACTTTATCGTCACCAACCGTTATATTCTCAAGCTCTACGATTTTTTCCAGCATCAAGTTTACTTTAATTTCTCTCAACGCATGCTCTTTTTGATGATTTCGAAAGTCGGCAAGGGTCATGCCTTGGAAGGATAGGATTTTTTCCAAGTTTAATCCCGTTCCCGGATATTGCTGTTGGATGTTTCTTTCGTAGTCCTCTACGTAATTGTCGACGGCATTTTCAACCATCACTTCGGGAACGTCAATCTCGGTATTTTTTAATACCGCCTAATTACATTATTCTCGTCTTCCGATTTTGTGCGTGCTTCCGCTTGTTTTTCCAAATTCTTTCGAATGTCCGCTTTGTATTCTTCCAAGGTGTCAAATTCGCTGACATCTTTTGCGAACTCGTCGTCTACCTCGGGATATTCAAGCGTGGAAATGGAGTTCAGCTTCACTTTAAATACCGCATCTTTTCCGGCAACGTCTTTGTTATGATAATCTTCCGGGAATTTTACGTTCACTTCGAACTCGTCACCTGCATTTTTGCCGATGATTTGATCTTCAAAGCCCGGAATGAAGGTTTTCGATCCGATTACCAAGCTGTAGCCTTCCGCTTTTCCGCCTTCGAAGGCAACACCGTCGATAAATCCTTCGTAGTCAATATCCACCGTATCCTGATCTTGTACGGGACGGCCTTCCACCGTAACCTTTCTTGCACAGCGCTTAACAACGCGGTCCAATTCTCTTTCGATGTCCTTGTCTTCCACCTTGTATACGACTTTTTCAGCATCCACACCCTTGTATTGGGTTATATGAACTTCCGGCTTCACGGTTACGCGGGCCGTAAAGATAAAGTTTCCGTCTTCCGGAATTTCGTCAAAATTAATTTTCGGTGATTCTACCGGCTCGATGTTGGTTTCCTTTACCGCTTTTTCATATGCATCCGGGATTACAATATCCAACGCATCTTCGTAAAATACGCCTTCACCGTACAGGCGCTTAATGGCTTCCATAGGAGCCTTTCCTTTTCGGAACCCGGGTACGTTAAATCTATGTTTGTTCTTATTGTAAGATTTTCTTAAAGCATCTTTAAATACTTCTTTGTCCACTTCTATTTCAAGTACCACTACGTTTTTTTCCGGTTTTTCCAGCTTAACGCTCATTCCATGTCCTCCGATCGATAACAAAATATTACGATTAATTAGCTTTTTCGCCACTTTAACTTGTATATTATACCACAGTCAAGAGTAAAATCAATAACATTTTTCCTCTTCCGAGTCTTCTCCCGCCTATATCACCAAAGAGGGTTTGAACTGCAAATAATCCGCCGATACCAGCCGGTAATGAATCCCGTTATACATCCCCCGAACAATTCCCGTCACGTCAAAATTGTAGTGGATATGTCCGTATATGCATATCTTTACCCCGTATTTTTCCAAAAGCTCGGTAAATTCCGAATCCTCTCCGGAGGGTCCAAAGGGCGGATAATGCAAGCCGCACAGGATCGGCTTGTTTGTCGGCTTTGCCGATTCCAACGATAAGGTCAAACGGTGCAATTCCCTTTCGTAGACCTTTCGATCCTGCTCCGTGGCATCCGGGCTATCGGGGTGCCTCCATCCTCTCGTTCCGCATATTACGTAGCCTTCCGCCTCGTAATAATTGTTGTGGAGTATATCGATGGTGGTAACCCCCCAGGAATCAAAAGCCTCCTTGATTTTCTTCATGCTGTTCCACCAATAATCGTGGTTGCCCTTGGAAACGATCTTACGTCCCGGTAAACGGTCGAGAAACACAAAGTCTTTTTCCGCTTCTTGTATGCGCATAGCCCAAGAAATGTCGCCCGGAATCAAGACCGTATCGCTGTCCGTGATTCGGGCTTCCCAATTCTCCTTTATCTTCTCCGTATATCCTTCCCATGTAGGACCAAAAATATCCATAGGCTTGTCCGCTCCTAAGGATAAATGCAGGTCCGAAATTGCGAAAATACTCATGCTCTCACCGTCTACTCGTCTTCATTGAAATAATGATAAATGTTTTCCGCTACTTGTTCCGTGATTCCTTTTACTTTCTTAAGCTCTTCCGTGCTTGCTTTCTTAATCTTATCTACCGATTGGAACGCCTTTAAAAGCGCTTTTTTCCGTGTCGGTCCTATCCCCGGTATATCGTCTAAAGCCGACTCCCGCATGGCTTTTTCGGTCAGCAAGCGGCTGTAGGCAATGGCGTATCGGTGGGTCTCCTCTTGTATACCGGACAAAAACCTTAACACCGGCATATGACCGCTCATATCCACAGGTCCCTCCGGGGTGATAAGCCCTGCGGTTTTATGCTTGTCGTCCTTTACCATACCGGCAATCTTTAAATGAGACAAACCGCATTCCCGCAAGACCTTGGATACGGCAGCTACATGGCCTTTTCCGCCGTCGATTAAAATCAAATCCGGCATATCCTCGGAATCCTTTCCGCCCTTGAACCTTCTTCGAAGGACTTCGGACATGGAAAGGTAGTCGTCTTGGGAATCGGTTCCTCGGATTTTGTACCTGCGGTATTGGGAAGGCTCCTTTTTTCCGTTGATGTATACGATTCTTCCCGCAACAATATGGGAGGAGCCGAAATTGGATACATCATAGGCCTCGATTCGAACCGGTATATCTTCAAGGTCCAAAAGCTCCTTCAAGCCGTGTAAGCCTTCTTCGGCGATCATTCTCGCATTACTCTGCCTTAAGCAAGTATTCTTCAAATGGATCTGCGCATTTTGAAGGACCATATCGATCATCTCTTTTTTCTTTCCTCTTTGGGGTACTTTGATCGTTACGGACCTTCCCGTCATTTCCGAAAGCCATTTTTGAATCAGCTCCGAATCGGGGGGCTCTACATTGACAACAATGGTTTTCGGAACCAAGGTTTCGGAAGTATAGTATTGCTTCATAAAGGAGTCGAGCACCGTCTCTATAGGCTCTCCCAATATGTTTTTTTGGATAAACTCCCTTTTGTCCGATACCTTGCCGTCTCGAACGTAAAAGACGGCGATACAGCAAAGATCGTACTCCGAATAAATGGCGATATAGTCTTCGTCTTCGCCGCCCACGGATACGATTTTTTGCCTTTCCGTTACCGACTTTATCAATCCGATTTTATCTCTTAAATCCGCCGCTTTCTCAAAATCCAGATCATCCGAAGCTTCCAGCATTTCTTTTTCAAGAGATTTTACAATGTCCTCGTGTTTTCCTGAAAAAAAATCGATGATATGTTTGACGTAAGCCAAGTACTCTTCCCGGGATATATATCCTGCACAGGCTCCGGCACACTTTTTAATGTGGTAATTCAAGCAAGGTCGAAGAATATCTTTACCGTCCAACTGTTTATTGCACGACCTTATGGGAAAAGCTTTTTTCAAAATGTTCAGCGTACGATTCAAATTGGTGGCGCTGATGTGAAAAGGGCCGAAATATTTGGCACCGTCCTCCGCCGGTCTCCGAACAATGGTAACGGTAGGGAAATAGGCTTCCGTGTCTACGCGAAGATACGGAAAGGACTTGTCGTCTTTCAGCAGTATGTTGTAGTAGGGCATGTGCTTTTTTATCAACGTGGATTCCAAAATCAATGCCTCTACTTCGTTATCGGTTACGATATATTCAAAGGACTTGATCCTGTCCACCAAAGCGGAGGTTTTCGGATCATGGGTTCCCGTGAAATACTGCTTCACTCTGTTTTTAAGTACGCGGGCTTTTCCGATATATATGATTTTTCCGGAAGCGTTTTTCATCAAATAAACGCCCGGCAATTCAGGCAATGTTTTCAGTTCTTCCCGTATGTCAAACATTTACGATGAATCCCCCGCTTTCCAAAGGCAATACTCACAAATACTTCCACATGATAATCGCATCCTTTTTATTATCCGAGTAATATCCTTTGCGAATCCCTTCCGCCTTGAATCCGAACTTTTGGTAAAGACGTTGAGCCACATAGTTGCTTTCCCGAACCTCCAAGGTCATATACCGGATCCCGGAAATTTCGCACTTTCGGATCAACGCTTCTAAGATGGCCGAGCCTACGCCCTTCCCTTGAAAAGCCTTGTCAACGGCAATATTGGTTACATGTGCCTCATCCTGTACCAGCCACATTCCGCCGTATCCCACAACGCGTTTTTCCTTTTCCGACAAAGCGGTAACGTAATAGGATAAGATATTTTCCACGATATCTTCATACAAAGCCTTTTTCGACCAAGGAACGGCGAATACGGACTTTTCAATTTCATAGATACCGTCAATATGACTATCATTGCTTCTTACGATGCGTATTCGATCACTCATTTTTGCTACCCATTAATCTTTCAGCTTGAGACATTCGTAGATAAAACGGCTTTAAAAGAGCGGGATCCGTGAAAGGCTCATGAAGGGCCATCAGTCCTACCGTAGAAGCTTTAGGCATATAGGCGCCGCGGTGAACACCGTACTTTCTAAATTTTCGAGAAGGCTCTCGGCGGAGGCACATTTCATAGGCATCTCCCGTAAAAATGACGTCTTTTTGATAGCCTTCCAAAAGTTCCATCAGCTCCTCTATGGGAATACCCATGTAGTCGGTCAGGCGTTCCAAGGTATTGTTCTCGTCCTTACGATATACGGCACAAAAAACCTGTTCGTTTCTCGCATCCAAAACGGGGCAAATCAATTTCTCGTATTCGCAGACATCATATGCCAAGCAGTCCAACGTGTTGATGCCTACGACGGGCTTTTTCAATGCGTATGCCATAGCCTTCACGGTTGCAACCCCGATTCGAACTCCGGTAAAGGATCCGGGTCCGACGGTGGAAGCAAACAAATCGATATCCGACTTCTTGATGCCGGCGGCCTTGACCGCTTCCTCCACCAAAGGCATTAAATTTCTCGAATGCATCGTTCGATTGTTGATTAAAAACTCAGAACGGATTTCCCCGTTATCAATTAAGGCGGCCGAAGCCGCTTTGGTTGCAGTATCAACGGCCAATACAATCATAGTTCTTTCTCCCGTTCCTCTAATGCATGCAGGACGTGGGCCATGCTCTCTCCTTTTTGATACACCGTTATGACCCTTCGGTCGCTTCCGGTTTTAAAATCCCTTTTGATATCCAGTCGAATGTATCCGTCCGGCAAATAGTCTTGTATAAGGTCCGCCCATTCGATAACCGATACGCCGTCGCTTCCTACGAAATCGTAAAAACCGATATCCGCGATCATGGAGGGATCCTCCAAGCGATAAACATCGAAATGATACAGCGGAACCTCGCCTTGATAAATGTTCATTAAGGCGAATGTAGGGCTTGTCACTTCGTCGGACAACCCCAAGCCTTCCGCTATTCCTTTTGTCAATACGGTTTTTCCGCTGCCCAAATCGCCGGTCAAACAAAAGGTATCCCCGGCCTTGGCATGTTCACCTAAAAACTTCCCGAACGCCTTCGTTTCTTCTTCGTTGCGGGTTTCAATTGTCCGAATATATTTATCCCTCATGTACCAATTTACCGTTTATAAATACATAGCGTAATTTTGTTCGGAATTCGAAAGGATGTCCGTCGAATACGGAAATATCCGCATCCTTTCCGGGCTCTATGCTTCCTACCCGATGGTCGATTCCTGTGAGCTTCGCCGCATTGATGGTAATGGCCTTCAACGCTTCTTCCTCGTCCATTCCCGCCTTGTAAGCCACGGTGGCGCACAAGGGAAGGTATTGGATGGGAATCACCGGATGGTCCGTCATAATGGCGGTTAAGATTCCGGCTTTCGCCAATATTCCGGGATTTTTCGGACTTTGGTTTCGAAGCTCGATTTTACTGCGATCGCTTATGATCGGCCCTGCTATGACGCCGAAATTCGCATTCTTTATGTACTCCGAAATCAAGTATCCTTCGGTACCGTGTTCAATCGTCATATGAAGATTGAATTCTCTTGCAACACGAATGGCGGTTATGATGTCGTCCTGCCTGTGGGCATGAGCCTTTACAAGAAGCCTTCCGCCCAGTACCTTCGCCAAGCTCTCATATTTATAATTAAAATCCGGCTTTTTGGATTCGTTGCTTTCCTTCGCCTGTTCGATTTTTCTTTGGTATTCATCCGCCATTAACAGGCTTTCTCGGATAATGGCCGCCGTTCCCATACGGGTGGAAGGGCATTTATTCTGTCCGCCGTACACTCTCTTCGGATTTTCGCCGAAAGCCATCTTCATGGCAATACAGTCGCTTAAGATCATATCGTCCGTGGTACCCG
>JAAYHZ010000100.1 GCA_012744235.1 Clostridiaceae bacterium | reverse complement strand
TATATTTGTTTTTTGCAAGTACTTTTTGAAAAAAGTTGCAAGTAATTTTTCCATAGTATTGCAACTCCATTTTCCACAAAGTTGCAAGTTAAAATAATACATAAATGCCAATGCAGGCTTTACTCTCATGATGTTAATTTTTTCGCCTTTTAATAAAATTGATACCAATATAGCGGTCAGCTTGTAGATAAGTCAAGAGTCGCTGCGCTTCTGCTCTTGACTTATCTACATCTGCCATGCTTTTTAAAAATCACCGAGGGGCTGAAGGGGGAAGTGATACAGATTTTTCCTCATCCCCTCTTAGTACCAGTATAGCATGGCAGACCGCCAACCTGACTTACTGCCAGGTGCCAGGAATCCACCTCGGGGCATCTGCTAAAAAGTGATACAGATTTCTTGTTTAACCTACACCCTGTCCGTTAGAAGATATAGAACGGTAAAAATCATTGATGCTGGACTCCCTTAGCCGGTTGTTCTCTCCCGGAAACAGGAGAAGATAGCAATGGTGCATAAGCCTTCCAACAAGGGCAGCAGTCATTTGCTCATCATAAAGAACATTTACCCATCGGGAAAACTCCAGGTTAGTGTTAAGTATAACGGATTTCTGCTCATGTATCTCTGATAGAAAATCAAAGAGCAATTGAGCTCCGGTGCGATCATATGGAACGTAACCAAATTCATCAAGAATAACAACTGACGCCTTATACAGCTTTTTAAGCAGCATACCCAGCGTACCGGCCTTTTTAGCTTCCGAGAGTTGATTTACCAGTGCTGCAGTACGATAGAATTTGACAGGAATTCCTCTCTGACAGGCAGCCACGCCGAGTGCAATGGATAACATAGTTTTTCCGGTGCCTGTCCTGCCGTACATTATAATATTCTTCTTTTGCTTGATGAAATCAAGGGACTTTAAGCTTTCCGGTGTAAGATCCAAAGGAAGTGTGATTTCATCGAAACGGAATCCGTCAAATGTTTTGACGCTGTAGAAGCCGGCGCAGTTAATCAATTTTGAAATACGGATCTTTTCGCGGTTTGCAAGCTCTGCAGATAATAATTTATATAAATATTCCTGATGAGATTCACCATCTGTTGTTTGGGCCATGTCAGCCAGATTACGGCTGAGCTTCAGTCTTTTACAGCAGGCTATGATTTCATTTTCCAGCATTTAATACATCACCTTTCTTCAGAAATACGTCGTAAGAGATTAGATTGGTTGTCATCTGGCCGACATTCGGTATTTCCGAACCAAGCGGCATAGGGGGCAGTTCCGGTACCTCAGCGTAAATGCGTCTGTAGAGATTCTTAAGACTATCCGCATCGGATGCGCCATAAAAGAGTGCCTGGTTAACGGTATTTAGCGCACTGTCGAAGCCTGTCCTGTCCGTAAGTTCCGCCAGAACCCTGAGGACCTTTCCGGTCTCTGTATTGGAGCAATTTTGAAGGAATCGTTTCATTTCAGCCGGCATCATATCGTAGATGCCTGAGTACTTTAACGCACGTGGACGGATGGAAAGCTGTTTAAGGTATGGCAACCATTCCATGCTCTGTTGTTTGGTGTCCCCATATAGGCGGCGATGCCTAATAATTTCACGATAATTATCATCCATAACAATTACAAGCGAGGATGTAAGCTTTAGGTTAACTACCGTATTTGCATGTTTCGGGGAGGCTGAATATTCATGTAATCCTTTATTCAAACAGAACTTGCCCCAATTATTGGTGGTAATACTTGTTTTTCCGCTTAAATCAAATTCGATTTCAGGCAAAGGATGGCAATGCTTAAGGTCTTCAGCAAATCGTTCCTCAATAGTTTCGTTATAGCGGTAATGGTCTCGGCCGGCATCCTCTTCACACAGGTCGAAAAGCTGCCGGTTATAATCAGAAAGCGAAACAAAATGCGGTATGGGGACAAGAAAATTTCGACGTTGATAACCGACTTTGTTTTCAACATTACCCTTCTCGTGCCCTTCTCCAGGATTCATAAATACAGCGTGAAAACGGTAATGTTCTCTGAATCGATCGAACCGTTCAGTGGTCTCACGGCCACCGCCTCTGATTACTTTTGTAACAATGGTTTTAGTATTGTCAAACCATATCTCATTAGGAACTGCACCAATGTGCCTGAAAATCGCATCCAGCCCTTCCGGAAGGCACTCCATGTTTTCGCTATGGAAAAGCTGTAAGTAGCCCTTATTACTGTATGGGAATGATACTTCAAGGTATTTTCCTGATACTCTTTTACCATTCTCATAAAAGTCGGCTGACCCAAAATCAACTTGTGCTTCACCTGGGCTGTGCTCTAACGGTATGAATCCATCCTTAGCACCACTAAAAAGCTCTTTGTGTTTTACAGCATAGTAGGAAGCGACTGTTCTGTATGAACAGTTGAACCCAGGGAATTCTTTCTTAAGGCGGTTGTATACCCTCATGGCCGTATGCCGTTGCTTGCGAGGTGCCTGTTTGTCCTCTACAAGCCATTTGTCAATCGTTGGCTTGTAGGGATCCGGCTTTGGGCAAAAACGCTGTTCTGAAGCCGGTCTCGAAGATGATTCATTGAAGTCGTTCATGTCAACATACTTTTGCACTGTCTTCCAGTCTAAATTTAGAGTTTTTGCTATTTGGGCAATTTTTTCGCCTTTTACAAAGAAGCGAAATCTGATATCCTTTATAGTGTCCATTGTAAGTATACTCCTTCCCCCTTGTATATAGTAGGCAGATACAAGGATATATTTTTGGGGTAATGCCTGCAATGGATTTTTGCAATACTATGGAATTTCCAATTGCAATACTATGGAATTTCAACTTGCAACTTTCGGTATTTTTATTTTACAACAAACAATATTTTATCTGTGAAAATTAATCCAATCGCATGCCGAAAAATTTCGAAAAAAATCATTTAAACGAACAAAATGCAGTCGCGTTGCCTGTCGAACTGCATTTTGTTATCACCGTATCGGTATTCGAAGAAAAGCTCCCTTTATCAACGTGTCCGTTATATGACATACGTGAGCCGATCCAAAAGGCTGTCTTCGGCAATGATGTCTTGGATTTTATACAAGGGTATGGGAAAGTACGGAAAGCCTGCGGCATAAGGCGAAAGATCATAAAGGTCGTAGTAAAGGATCAATACGTTATCGGCAACATAAAAGTTTTGCTCCGGATTGATCTCCTTGAATTCATCCAGTACGGGTATCTCCCGTTCTTTGATCTGCTCCGCCACCATATCCGACAGTCGTTTTACATAGTCGCTGCCGGGCTTAAACTGGGAAGACAAGGATTTGTTTTCGCCCGTCAACACATCGAAGTTCAAGGCTCCGATGTAGGTCATCGGATGAGCTCCGCCGAAGTCTCCCAATGCATGAAGAACCATACTTAAAACATTCTCTTCGTTCGCTTTTATTAAAAACGACCCTGTTATGTACGTCGTTAAATCCGGCCGGTCAAACTGCGCAATCAATCGATTCATCATTTGAATGATTTGGTTATTCATACTCTGCTGAATTCTTGCGTCGCTCATGCCCGTGATTTCGGGAAAATAGAAGTCGATATACGGAGGAAAACGGTAGCGCATGGAGCGGATGTTTACCGGCAAATCGTAGTAATACATGTTATCACCTTCCTGACCGGGATTTATATTCGTTTGTATAAGGATATGCGACCGGAAGGAGAGATGGTACATAAATTTATCATGTCATTTTTTGTATCGGTAATGTATAATCAAAAGGGAATACTTGTAGAATAGCAGAGTATTGAAAAATACGTAACAATGATGAGAGGTGTAACAAATGAAGTTTTCAGAATATCCTTACAAGCGTCCGAATTTAGAAAAAATCAAAAGCGATGTGGCGGTTCTTTTGGACAAGATGGAAAACACGGAAAATGCCGCCGAATTTGAAAAGGCCGTAGACGAATATATCGAAACGGTCAAACACATTTCCAGCATGGGAACCTTGGTTCAAATCCGTCATTCCATTGATACGAACGACGAGTTTTATAAAGCCGAGAACGATTGGTGGGACGAAAACGGTCCTTACTTTGACGAATTAAACTTTAAGTACTACAACGTACTCTTGAAATCTCCGCATTTGGAGTCCATAAAGGACAAGTATCCGAAGCCCTATTTTCAAATTATCGAAGACAGTCTTAAGGTATTTGACCCCAAAATCATCGAAGATCTGCAGGAAGAAAACAAGCTGATTACTTCCTACAACCGCTTGATCGCTTCGGCTCAAATCGATTTTGACGGCAAAAAGCTGAATCTGTCCCAGTTGAGGCCTTACATGGAGTCTCCGGACAGAAAGGTTCGAAAAGATGCCACGGAAGCTCACTGGAACTTTTTCAAGGAACACGAAGAAAAGCTGGATGAAATCTACGATAAAATGGTGAAGCTTCGCCACAAAATGGCGCAAAAATTAGGCTTTCGTAACTTCGTGGAAATGGGCTATCGCCGAATGAATCGTTTGGATTACGACCAAGATATGGTAGCATCCTATCGAAAGCAAATCCTGGACGAAGTGGTCCCCATTGCCTCCAAGCTGTATAAACGACAAGCGAAACGCATCGGCGTAGACGCCTTGAAGTATTACGACGTAAACTTGCAGTTCCTCGACGGCAATGCCAAGCCCCAAGGGACCTTTGACGAAACCATCGCCGCAGGCTGCGAAATGTACCATGAATTGTCCGAAGAAACCAAAGAGTTTATTGACTTTATGTTTGAAAAGGGCCTTATGGATTTAATCGCAAAGCCCGGTAAGGAAAGCGGCGGCTACATGACGTATATCGCGGATTTTCAATCGCCCTTCATCTTTGCCAACTTCAACGGAACCTCCGGAGACGTGGACGTTTTGACTCATGAAGCGGGGCATGCGTTCCAAGGCTATCTTTCACGCCATATACAAATACCCGAGGTTATGATGCCCACCCATGAAAGCTGCGAAATCCATTCCATGAGCATGGAATTTATCACCTGGCCGTATATGGAAAAATTCTTCGGTGAAAAAGCCGATAAATACCGCTTCACTCACTTAAGCGACGCTCTGGAATTCTTGCCTTACGGCGCTTTGGTGGACCACTACCAGCACGAAGTGTACGAAAACCCGGATATGACTCCGGAAGAAAGAAAAGCGGTATGGAGAAAATTGGACAAGATGTATCGTCCGCACTTGGATTTTGACGGAAACGACTTTATGGAAAAAGGCGTTTGGTGGTACCGCCAAGGCCATATATTCCAATCTCCCTTCTACTATATCGACTACACCTTGGCCCAAGCATGCGCATTTCAGTTCTGGAAGCGCGTTCATGTGGACAAGGATCCGAAAGCATGGGATGACTATTTGGCCATCTGCAAGGTCGGAGGAACCCAAAGCTTCCTTGATATCGTAAAAACCGCAGGTCTGGTGTCCCCCTTTGAAGAAGGCTGCTTGAAAAACATCATCGGGGATATCGACAAATGGTTGGAATCCATAGACGATACGAAGCTTTAAAAATCGGAATCGAAAATTTTGAAAAAGACCTTCGGGTCTTTTTCTTTTTGCTCGCCAATATTTCACAGCCTAGGGCTTACATAAAAACCGGCGATTTAACACAAGTTAAGAAAAGCTTGAATTAAAAACATAGGATCGACGAGAGAGAGTTTATGGGTTTTATTCGAAGGATTCCAAAAAAACCTTTCATGGCTTTTTTATCACTGTCCCTCTTTTTGGTTTCCCTCTTCGGGACGAAAAGCGGAACCGTTGTCTAGGCGACAGAGCTTGCCGATGCCGAGCTTGCGGTGTTCATCGAAGAGGTTTTGGCTAAAAGGTATAAAGCCGTCCTTGAAAACGACCCGGAGTCATTGAAGTCCCTTTACGATTTAAATAGCGTAAACGGCCTTTACGCTTACGAGCATCAAAAGAAAAAGATCAAATACCTGCAGGAATGGACGGCAAAACAAGGAGTGACCTTTACCGGCATTGATTTTCGCGTAACCTTAAGGCGAGTTGCGAAAAAAAGCGGAGGATACGGGGTCAACTTTTCGGTATTTACCGTCTATTCCTACTCTTACAACGACAACCCCCGGGTTATCAACCGCTTTAAAATGGGAACGTATCATTCCATGGATATTATTGAAACCGGTGAAAATCGTATCATCCGTCGGGAATGGTACACGGATCCTTTTGCCGATTCCATGAACGATGCTCTTTTGAATAACGAGGATTTAAGAAAAATCATAACGGAAGGAAAACCGCGGGATTTTAGCGGCCTGAGTCAAAGGAGAAAGGACGCCGTGGCTTACGCCGACAAATACTGCGGCGGATCCTTGGACCCTTCGGAAGGTTTTTTGTATAACAAGAAGTATAAGAATTACAATTACTCCGGAGGAGACTGTACCAATTTTGCCTCCCAAGTCCTCTACGAAGGAGGAAAGTTCCGAATGAACGGTGCTTGGGGATATTTTAAAGAAGGAACCGGCGCTTGGGTCAACGCCGATGCATTTAAAAGCTACCTTCTGTACAGCGGAAGAGCCTCCACCCTCGCCTACGGAACCTATCCGCAGGTGCTGAAGGCCTCCTATCTTCTTCAGCCGGGAGACATTATCGCCTACTGCAAGAAAGGAAAGGCGGTCCATATTGCCGTTGTCACCGGTGCGGACTCGAAGGGATACGCACTGGTGAATTGCCACAACGCGGACCGGTTCAAGGTCCCTTGGGATTTAGGCTGGAGCGATAAAGGAATTACCTTTCGCTTGATACGCGTACACTATTAAACACCTCTTAATCAAAAAAGGATCGGTCCTAAAAATCCGATCCTTTTTTAACGTGTCCGTGTTTACTTTTCAATCTTTAAAAATCCGTTCCGCACCTGCCAGTCTACGGCTTCTCCTACGGTGGCCAGGGCATCGTATTTAGGCACAAACCCCAAATGACGGTACGCTTTGTCCATGGAGCAAACCAAGCTTTTGCTGATGTGGTCGTATGTTATGGCCGCATTTTCGTCGCCTACGAAATTTTTGAATTGCTCAAAGGGTACCTTTCGGATTTTCGGTTCTTTTCCGAACTTTATAAACATTTCCTCGGCATAGCCCTCCAAGGTCATCCCTTCGGGGCAAACCGACGTAAAGGCTTCTCCGGCGGAAGCGCTAGGACGGTCCAAGCATCTTATGGCCAATGCCGCAATGTCATAGGAATGGACGTGATTTAAGGTGGCCAACCCGTCGTTCGGTATTATGATTTCCCTTCCGTTGGCAATATCCTCGAATACCTTAGTGTCCGGATTCCCTTGGGGATTGATGGGCCACCAGCCCTCCCCGCATATATGCCCGGGGTGGATGACGGTACATGTCAATTTATGCAACTTGGTTAATCCCAATAAATATTCTTCGATTTCCGCCTTTCCTTTTCCGTAAGAACCCAAAGGGCGGCGAGGATATTCTTCTCTATAGGGGCGATATACGGACTTTCCGTATGCCCAAATGGATCCGATTTGTATCAGATGCAAAAGCTTGCCGTATTCCATGGCCGCTTCGGCCAGCTCAACGGCTTGCGCTTTGGTGTAGCAAATTAAATCCAATACCACATCCGGTTCAAAGGACATGACAAAGGAGCCGAAGGTCTTTCCCTTCTCAAGGGCTTTTCGGTCCGCAGATACCGTCTTTACCTTTTTCCATTCCGGTTGATGTCCCGTATAGGGCAGCCTCGTCCCTCGGGAGATGGCAACGACTTCATAGCCTTTCTTTACCAGTTCGGGAACCATGTAGGACCCCACATGTCCGGATGCTCCGATCACCACAGCTCTCAAGATGATCCACTTCCTTTCACATAAAAATGATTTGCCTTGTATTTCTATCATAACACATCCATTTACGAGCCGGTAGACTTGTAGTGCCGAAGCCCGAATTTCCAGAAAAGGTTTGCCGGCACAAGGAAAAGGATGCTTAGAAGCGGAAGGAGCATATGGAATAGGGAATCGGATCTTCCGATCAAGTACAGGAAAGGATAGTACTGAAAAAGAGCCAAAGGGACGATATACGTAAAAAACTTGAGAACCTTCTCCCCGTAAATGGAAAAAGGAAATTTTCCGAATTCTCTTCCGCCGTCCGTGAGAATATTCATAAACTCCAGCCCTTCCGTGGTGAAAAAGCAAAACGATGCGTAGATGACGAACAAGCCGGAGAATACGAAAAACCCTCCGGTAATCATAAACAACACCGTTAATATCTTATCCCATGTCCAAAGGACGCCGCTTTTCGGTACGGCATAGACAAACACAACGATCGCTTGCAGCAGTCGTCCCACTCTTGTAAATTCGATACGGGATGCCAGCACTTGCAGAACCGCATTTTGAGGTCTTACCATCATACGGTCGAATTCGCCGTTGGATATAATGACGGAAAACATATCAAAGCCTCTTACGAAGCATTCCGCCAAAGAAAAAGCGGTAAGCATAACGGCAAAGCACAAAAGCACTTCGCTGTAGGTAAACCCTTCAACAGACGGGAAGCGTTGAAACATAAAGTACAATCCCAAGAAAACGGAAAAGGAGACCAAAAATTGTCCGATCATGGTCATGAAAAAGGAGGCTTTGTACTGCATTTGGGATTTTAATAAAATCGCCGCGTATTTGAAATAGAGCTTCATAACCGTTAACCTCCCTGAACCGTTGTTCTCAACAAAGCTTTTTTCATGTACAGATACCCTAAAACCGTCAATCCTAAAAGCCATCCCGTTTGGAGTAAAAGTCCTTGCCCTATTTCCGGTCCCGAAAGGTACCCGTTATAGATTAAAAAAGGAGTATTTTGCATGGAGCCGAAGGGCAAAAGCAAAAGCACTTTTTTAAGTCCTTCCGGGAAAAAGGGAATGGGGATGATGGCTCCGGTTAAAAACTCCAGCAAGGAAACCGCCAAAATGCGAATCCCCATCGGCGATACGGTATAGAACATGGTGATGTACACTAGCATGTTAAAGGCCGTTAAAACCATGAACCCCATGATAACGGATAACAGGAACAAAAAACCGGACGAAAATGTCTTCGGCAAAGACATATTGAAGGGCTCCGGTAAGCAAAAGGCTATGATCAATACCGGAAAACAGCGCAAAACCGCCCGAGAGGATCTTACCGCCATGTTTTTTAAAAACCACATCACGTACAAATCGATGGGGCGGCATAATTCGTAAGCAATATTTCCGGTTACGATGCTGTTCATAATATCGTTGTCAAAATACCAAGTCATAAACAACGCCAAAAAGGCCTGCTGAAGCCATATATAGCTGCTTAATTCCGGGAAAGTCATGGGAAAGGAGGAAGCGCCGGTTTTGTAAAAAGCGGCAAACATCAAAAGGGTCAACCCTCCCCAAGCGAACTGGGTAGCAATCCCCGCGTAAGCGGCGGCCCGGTATTGAAGTCCGTGTATGAAACGTATCTTAAAGAAGCTAAAATACTTTTTCATATGGAAAACTCCTTGTAAAGCGCTACCACCATTTCTTCCGCCGTGGCTCCCGAAACCGACAAGTCCTTGATCTCCACCTGCTCCGACAGACGAGAAATAGCCGCCGATACGGAGCAAATTCTCGTATCCACGGTCAATTTCGCATGGCCGGCCACCGATTCGACCACGGTCATACCGGGTATAGGCAAAATCTCTTTTCCCACATAGTCTACCGTCAGCTTTTTGAAGGTATCGTTTCTCTTTTTTAATTCCGACAAAGCTCCGTCCAATAGGATTCTGCCTTTGCCGATCAAAAGAATTCTTTCCGTGAGGGCTTCGATATCCTGCATGTCATGGGTGGTTAAAATCACGGTGGTTCCTTGCTCTTTGTTCATGGATTTTATAAATTCCCGAATGGCGATTTTCGATACGGCATCCAATCCGATGGTAGGCTCGTCTAAAAACAAGATTTTCGGATTATGAAGAAACGAGGCGGCGATTTCGCAGCGCATGCGCTGGCCTAAGCTTAAAAGCCTAACGGGCGTTCGCAGAATCTCCCCGATGTCCAATCGTTCCGTCAGATCTTCCAAGTTTTTTCGAAAAACCTTGGGATTTATTTTATAAATATCCTTTAAAAGCTCAAAAGAATCGATTACAGGCACGTCCCACCACAGCTGGGATCGCTGTCCGAAAACGACGCCGATTTCCCTTACATGGCGAATACGGTCCTTCCAAGGGACCCTTCCGTTGATAATGCACTCTCCCTCGTCCGGTACCAATATACCGCTCATGATCTTGATGGTGCTGCTTTTACCGGCTCCGTTCGGTCCGATGTAGCCGATCATCTCCCCATCGTTCACTTGAAAAGACACATGATCCAACGCTTTTATATACGAATATTCTCTGTCGAACAGGGCTTTTACGGCCTCCTTGAAGCCTGCGTTTCTTTTGGCGATTTTAAAGGTCTTGCAAATATTAGTAAGCTCTATCATGACACCGTTCCAACCGTCGATTTCTTTTTTGGCGAATCCGCCCACCTGATGCATCAGGTGGGCGGAAAGTGAATCTTATTTAAACTCGAATTATCGTTACATGCAACCCGCACTTTTTCATTCTATATCATAGATCGATACAAAACAATGTGGATTTTACACTTCCGTACAATTTGTTATCTTCTTCGTCAACGACGAATCCCAATATCCAATCGGGGACTTTTTCCACCGTTTGAATGTCTCCCTCCGGCAAATTCATTCGGTACAGAGTTTGATCTCCCGCGAAATACAAAACGCCTTTTTCCGTAATATGAAGTCCCGGCCAGAGAACGTTATTCACCGGAAGCTTTTTAACCGTTACGGTTTCTCTTTTTACATAATCGTAAGCAAAGAGCCGGCCTCCGGACACAAGACCGTACATAAGACCGTTGTAGTAATGCAAGTCAACGATGAGTTTACCTCCCTTGACCGGCTGTGAACGGTGTACAACCTCTTCTTTTTCAACGTCGAAAAGCAACAAATAAGCGTCACGGTAGTTCCCGTCATAAATGCCCAAGCCGGTTTCGTATGTGCTTCCGGCGCAGATATAGGGGGTGCCGGGGATGGCGGCTACCGACTCTAACGCATCGTCTTCCACAATACCGCGCCATACCTTGTATTCGTATGTTACGGGATTCAATCGGCATAAAGCACCGCTTACCTGGCCATAGCACGGGGTGGTGGCGATGTAGATGTTCCCGTCGGAGGCGACACACATTTGCTTAGGACGGTTTTGTCCGTGGCTGACGAATGCATGAATCTGACGGGGATTGTTCCCTTCCTCGAAACCGAAATTCCAAGGCTTGCTCGGATCGTAGGCGGATACGATGGCATGGCCGTAAGCCGCGGTAAACAGCCGCTCACCTACATTCACCATGGAGTAGATTTCCCCTCCGGCGCTACAAGGTACGCCTAAGTTCTCCATTTTTCCGGTTTTCGGATCGTAAGAAAACATCTTTAAGGGCAGTGCCGTGCTTCCGTATATCTTTCCGTCCGGGCCTTTATGGAGCATAAAGATTTCCGCACCGGCGGAATCGTATGTGTATTCGATATTCTCCGTCGTCCCGTCCGGCTTTTCCAGCGTAATCGAACCGGAGGCTACTTTTGTTATTTTCGAGCCGTCCTCCAAAACCAATCGAGGCTTCTCGGTAACCTTCCCTTCAAAGGGGATGAAGGAATCGTTGTCAATCCGATATAGCTTATCGGCGTACTCCGAGTAAAGGTTTCCTTCTTCGTCATAGAAGATTCTTAAAAAACCGGTAGCTTCGGTATCCGGATACGGTACGAACTTCTTTTCGTCGGTAACGGGATCGTAAATCCCGATCCCCAAAGGACTTGTTCCCATGGAGCATATAATTTTACCGGATTTATGCTTGAATACGTGCCTGCTGTACGCCAGTTTTTCATGAAATCTTCCTAAGTCCGTTTTTTCTCCGGTTTTTAAATTGTACTTTAAAAGCTTTCCGTTTCCGTAGGTGCAGCCGTAAAGGTTTCCGTAATCGTCCTCCGCAAAGTCCCAGATATAGGATTCGCTTTGTATACCGGTACCCAAATCCTCGATTTTTTCTTTTTTCGGGTCGAACTTATACAAAGAACCGGTTCCGTAGGTGCCGATATAGACGCAGCCGTCCGATGCGGCATAGGTTCCCCAAGCGCCGTCATCTCTCGGAGCTCGATAGGTTATAGCTTCCCTTGTATCCAAGTTTAGCGCCACGAAAGCCAACGGTTTTCCCGCTTGGGTAAAACTCATGTACAAGGTGTTGAGCTTCCCGTTTTTGTCCTTTCCTACGCAATGACCCATAATCCCGCCTTCTCTGACAGGCGTTCCTATCATATGAACCATGACTCTTCCCTCCTTATCTCCTTTGAAAACACAAAGAAAATGAACGGTTTCAGTATAGCAGACCGAGGGAGGAATAGAAAGAAAATATTAATGATTCTACTGCAAAAAGCTCATTCTTACACTCGTAAAATTACACTAATGACATAATAAAATCCAATTTATGGTATTCAATTGCG
>JAAYHZ010000099.1 GCA_012744235.1 Clostridiaceae bacterium | reverse complement strand
GGCATGAGCTTTGGCTCAACTTCTTTTTACACCATTATATAGACTTAATCAAATATTCTTTTATTCTGTTCCAAGAATACCGTTAAAATGATATAATAACTAGAAGTGTGAATTGCGGGAGGGATTATTCGTGTTGCAATTAAAACAAGTAAAAGAATTGGAATTGAAACATTTAAGGGAAAGTCAGCTTGTGAACGGTGTCCAAGCCTTTATAATCAAGGACAAATTCAACTGTACCTATGTCACCGGATATACGGGCGAGTTTTTTACCGCTGTGATCACGAATGGGAACAATTACTTGGTGGTTAATTCCCTGTACGAAGAACAGGTAAGACAAGAAACATTCGGATATATCCCCGTGGTGTTTTCTAACGATGCTTATGAAACCGTTGCGCAAATTTTAGAAAAGGAACAAATCCGACATATTGCAGGGGAATTTTCTTCCGAGGAAGAAGCCGTAGCCAAATTTAGAGTCATAAGTGCTCGACCGGAAAATAATTTCTTAACCCAAAAAAGAATTGTAAAGAACGAATACGAATTGGAATGCATTCGAAAAGCAAACAAAATCTCCTGTGACGCCTTTAATCACTGCTTGCATATGATTAAGCCCGGTATCACCGAACTGGAAATTGCGGCGGAAATCGAATATTACATGAAGAAAAACGGATCGTATAAAACGTCCTTTGAAACCATTGTGGTTTCGGGTGTACGATCCGCACTGCCTCACGGTACTCCTAGCGAAAAGAAAATCGAATACGGAGATCCCGTGACCTTGGATTTTGGAGCCACTTATCGGTCCTATTGCGCGGATATTACCCGTACCGTTTTTGTCGGGAAGCCTTCCGATGAAATGATAAAGATCTATAATACCGTATTGGAATCCCAAAGACGGACGGTAGAATTCGTTAAAAGCGGATTGACGGGTATTCAAATCGATGCTTTTGCACGTGACATTATTGCGAAAGCCGGTTTTGGCCAAAATTTCGTCCACGGACTCGGTCACGGTGTAGGCTTGCAGGTTCATGAGGCGCCAAGACTCAATAGCAAAGGAGATACTGCTGTTCCCGAAAATGCGGTGGTTACCGTAGAGCCCGGAATTTATATCGGCAATGTAGGCGGAGTTCGTATCGAGGATTCCGTTATCGTGAAAAAAGACGGGGTAGAAGTGCTTACGGCATCGGCGGATAAATCTTTAATTATTTTATAATATTTCGAGTTACGATTTACGATATAGAAGGAAGGCATATGAAGTTTGACAAAAAGATCCTTTTAATAGGGTTAGGGTTTTTTACCGTAACCGTTGCATGGGCCGTATACAACGCATTCGTTCCGATTTTTTTGGATCGCATGATTGAGAATACCGTTTTTATCGGTTTTATCATGACTTTTGATAATATATCCGGGGTTCTTTTGCAGCCTTATTTCGGAAGCTTAAGCGATAGGACCAAAACACGTTTCGGAAGAAGAATGCCTTTTCTCATGATCGGCATACCTATTGCCGCTTTGGCTTTGTCTTTGATTCCGTTTCATGTAAACCTGCTAACATTGATGGCCGCCATTATCGTTATGAACTTCGGCATGAGCGTCTATCGCGCTCCCGTTGTTGCCATGATGCCGGACTGCACGCCGGAGCACAAGCGAAGCAATGCAAACGGAATCATTAATTTTATGGGTGGCTTAGGTACGCTGATCGCCTTTTTATTGGGAGGTATGCTGTTCGATTTGAACGAAAAGCTGCCGTTTATAGCAAGTGCCGTTATTATGCTTCTGGCGGTCAGCATTTTGTTTCTTTTTTACAAAGAACCGCCTCAGCCTTTGTACGAACAGCCCGTCGTCGAGAAAACCGGCGACGATTCGGATTTTGACCCCGAAGACGATTCTCCTTCGGGATTGGTAAAGAAAGCAAAAAGCTTAATGAGCGAGCATAGGGAGTTAATTGCCATCCTTTTTGCAATTTTCTTTTTGTTTTGCGGATACAACGCCATTGAAACCTACTTGTCCTTGTATTCCACCTACATATTGAATATCACTCCGGGAGAAGCCTCGACCATATTTGCTCTTTTGGCGGGAGCTTTTTTGGTATTTACCATACCTGCCGGATTTATAGGGGAGAAGCTGGGCCGGTTAAAAAGCATGATCATCGGTCTTGCGGTTATAACGGCATGTTTATGCGTCATTATGGTTTACCCGGTGAAAGAAATCGTGCAAGTTCTTATGATCGTAAACGGTTTTTCTTGGGCTTTAGTCATGATCAACTCGTATCCTTACGTGGTGAGCCTTGCACCATCAAACCGCCTTGGGAAATACACCGGATATTATTATTTCTTTTCGTTTTTTGCAAGCATCGTAAGTCCTTTGTTGTTCGGTGCCATCGTGAATCGAACAAAGGATTATAAAATTTTATTCGTATACTCTGCGGTCATGTTTACATTGGCCTTATGCATTTTGGTTCCTTTATGGATTGTAAACACACGGCAAAAGAAAGCGGATTGAAAGTAAAGAAAAAAGGCAGGATTAGACTTTTAATGCATCGTTTACCCTGTTCTTTTTTTTTGATACTACCGTTATTTTATAAAGAATTGCAAATAATAAAGTTGTTGTTCGAATCGTTGAAATTATAACGATTCGAAAGCCGCTGATGTAACCATTAATATACATAATGCATATGATAATGTGTATTGAGAGGTGTATTATATGGGAAAATTTATTGTAAGAGGAGGTCATCCTCTAAACGGTAGTGTTAAAATACAAGGTTCGAAAAACGCTGTTCTACCGATTCTTGCCGCTTCTTTGTTGAATAAAGGAACATGCAAATTGAACAACTGCCCCAATTTGCGTGACGTCAACGTTGCCATTGAAATTCTGAATATTATCGGGGCAGAAACCTCATTTACCGATCATACCATCCGAATCACCTGTAAAGAAATCAAGGAAACCGTCGTGCCGAATCATTTGGCGGCGGAAATGCGCTCTTCCATCATTTTTTTAGGACCGATGCTTGCAAGATGCAAAGAAATCAGCATTAGCTATCCGGGTGGTTGTGAAATCGGACCGAGGCCTATCGATCTACATATAAAAGCTTTAAAAAAAATGGGTGCGGAAATTTTTTTTGCAAATGAAGGGATTTTGCGCTGCAGAGCGAATGAACTAATAGGCTGCGAAATGAATTTGGATTACCCGAGCGTAGGCGCTACCGAGAACATCATGTTAGCGGCAGTCTATGCAAAAGGACGCACCATCATTAACAATCCCGCAAAAGAGCCGGAAATCATTAGCCTGCAAAACTTTTTAAAGGCAATGGGGGTTTCCGTTTACGGTGCGGGTTCCGGTAGAATAGTGATTGAGGGACGGGAAGAAATTGCCTGCGACATGGAATTTGACATCATTCCGGATCGCATCGAGGCAGGAACCATGATGGCGGCGGCAGCCATCACCGGAGGCGAATTGTATCTTCAAAACATTATTCCGGGTCATATACGGCCCATTATTTTAAAAATGACGGAGGCAGGCTGCCATATACAAGAAGAAGAGGACAGTCTGAAAGTAACGGCACCGAAACGGTTGAAGGCGGTAGATATTACCCGCACATCGCCCTATCCCGGATTTCCGACGGATATGCAGCCGCAAACGGTAGCCATGTTGTCTCTAGCCCAAGGTACTTCCATCATGATCGAAACGGTTTTCGACAATCGATTCGGCTATACGGAAGAATTGAAGAAGATGGGAGCGGACATTTTTGTAGAAGGAAGAGCGGCCATTATCCGCGGAGTACCGGAATTATACGGTTC
>JAAYHZ010000098.1 GCA_012744235.1 Clostridiaceae bacterium | reverse complement strand
TCGTGACGATGCCCTCCAAGCCTTTTTGCTTTGTAAACGCAAAAAGAGCTTTTCCGTCCCTAAAATCATCGGTAATCACAATGTTTTCATTTCGGGTAAATGACGAACGAAGGATTTCGTTTCTTTCAGCCCAAGGCTTTCCCCGAAGATCCTCTCCGTTTAATGACAAAATATCAAACAAGATATATTTCACCGGGTATTCCTTTATATAACGATCCAAGCATCTCGTGCTTTTTAATTGATCCCGCTTTAAGACCTTTCGAAAGGAAGGCTTCAATCCGTCAAAGACAACCAACTCTCCGTCAAATACCCCTTTTTCCGCTTTGACCGAATCCGCCAAGCTTTCCGTTTCCGGATAGAAACCGGTTCGCTCCCTTCCGGATTTATTGAAAATCCGGACCCTTCGGTCCTCCATCACGGCGATTCCACGGATTCCGTCCCATTTGATTTGATGAACGTAGTTTTCCCCCTCCCGTATCCGGCGGATAAGCACAGGCTCCATGGGCTCATACCATTGTTTCATATTATCCCGTGCTTCTTTTCTTTTTGGTTTTCTTTTGGGTTTCCTTCAAGCTTGCCTGAAGCGCTTCCATAATATCCACCACGTTGCTTTGGACGGCGGAAGGAGCGGTTTGGATCTCTTGACCTTCCACCTTCTTTCGGATCAAATCCAACAAATCCTCTCGATAGGTGTTCACGTATTTTTTAGGATCGAACGTCTCCGTCAAGTTTTCAATCAGCTTTTTAGCCATATCCAATTCCTTATCCACAACCTCTTGGTCCGAAGGTACATCGGGAACCAAAGAAATCTCGCGGACCTCATCCGGGTAAAAAATGGTTTCCAAGACCAATACGTCCTTGTACACCCGCAAGGCGGCCAAGCTTTCCTTGTTTCGAATAACGATTTTTGCAATAGCGATTTTCCCGGTGTCGCTCATGGCTTTTCGCAACAGCTTGTAGGCTTTTCCTCCCGTTTCCCGTGGGGACAGGTAATAGGTTTTATCAAAGTAGATGGGGTCGATTTCCGATAACTGCACAAAATCCAGGATTTCAATGGACTTTTCCTTTTTTTCATTTTCCAAGGCGGAAAAGTCTTCGTCCGTTACCAATACGAACTTTCCCGGCTCGTACTCGTAACCTCTGACAATTTCTTCGTCTTTGATCTTCTTGTTGCACGTAGGACAAACCTTTTCATACTTGACGGGAGTGTTGCATTCCTTATGCAAATACTTGAACCGAACGTCTCGATCCTCCGTAGCCGCAAACATACGAACCGGTATGTTGACCAACCCGAAGCTTACGGATCCTTTCCACATTGTATGCATGGCGATACTCCCTTTCATAATAATTTTTACGTAAAAAGATTTAACGCATTTTTCGTATTTATAGGTTTTGTTTCACGAATACTTTTTATACCCTTCCAAACAATGATATAATGGTTTAAAAAATCGGCAATCATCATCGTAAATATATCGAAAAACACCATACCAAAAGGAGAGAAGAACATGGCATTGGATTTGGAATACAAAAGGCGAATCGAAAAATGGCAGGAGTATTTAAAAAAGCGTATTTTTACTCCTTTGAAAGCCGTGGAGCTTGAAGGATACAAAACAAAAGAGCTTTTGTCACTTTCCGATTTGGAGTCCAAAGCCTTCGTACCCATGAAGGAAGGAACCCCTTGGGGAGAGAAGTGGGAATACTGCTGGTTTAAGACCGTCATCACCTTGGACGAGTCCGTGAAGGGCAAAAGAATCGTGTTCGCAGGAGAACCGGGTGGCGAATCCTCCGTTTACATCAACGGAAAACATGCCGGCGCTTTCGATTTCAACCATCATTACGTCACGTTAACCAAGTGCGCAGAAGGCAACGAGCGTTTTGAAATCCTCATGGAATGCTATGCCGGACACGGTATTCGCGAACATAAAGCCATCCCCTGTCCTCCGGGATTTGAAACCGTTCCGGAGCCGCCGAAAAACCAAACCGTCGTCGGGCATTCCGTTGTCGGGGTATGGTACGAGGATATTTACCAATTGTGGTTGGATATCAACACCCTGTATGAAATACGAAACAACATCGATCCTACCTCCTTGAGAGTCGTCAAGATCGACAAGCTTTTAAAAGAATACACCTTAACGATTGATTTGGAACAGCCGACGGAAAAGCTGAACGAAGATTGCAAAAATTTCAGAGAACGAGTACGGCCTTTGATGGAGGCCAAAAACGGTTCTTCCGCTCCCGTTTTCTATTCCATCGGCAATTCCCATATCGACGTGGCATGGATGTGGCCTTTGGCAGAGACGGTAAGAAAGTGCTCCCGAACCTTCGGCACCATGCTGTCTTTAATGGATGAATACGACAATTATCTGTTCATTTTAAGCCAGCCTCATCTTTACCAAATGGTCAAGGACCACTACCCCGACCTTTACGAAAGAATGAAGGAAGCGGTAAAAAAAGGCCAATTGATTCCGGAAGGCGCCATGTGGGTGGAACCGGACACCAATGTCCCTTGGGGGGAAAGCTTGATTCGTCAATTTATCCACGGAAAACGATTTTTTAAAGAAGAATTCGGAATTGACAGCAAGCTCTGCTGGCTGCCGGACGTATTCGGCTATTCCGGTGCGCTGCCTCAAATTATGAAGGGATGCGGTGTGGATTACTTTACTACGCAAAAAATCTTCTGGGCATACAACGGCGGCATGAAGTTCCCCTACATTACTTTTTGGTGGGAAGGAATCGACGGTACGAAGGTTTTGTCTCATTTTCATACCCGCTACGAATCCCATACCAATCCGGCAACCGTCATTGCTCGGTGGAGAGACCGTGAACAAGAGGAAGTCGAGTCCCGCCTGTTCGTGTTCGGTTACGGGGACGGAGGCGGCGGTCCTACGAGGGACCACATGGAGTATATCAACAGGCAAAAGGATTTGGAAGGATCTCCGAAATGCATCATGAGCCATCCGGTGAAGTATTTTGAGTATTTGGAGACCTCCGAAGAAGGCGTGAACCATACCTATAAAGGAGAGCTGTATTTCCAAGCCCACCGAGGAACCTTGACTTCCCAAGCGAGAACCAAACGTGGCAACCGAAAAAGCGAAATCGCCTTGAGGGATGCGGAAATCTACGGAGTCTTTTCCAACATTTTAGCCGGCAATCCGTTCGACCGAAAGGTATTGGATCCTTATTGGAAGCTTCTATTGCTGAACCAATTCCACGATATCTTGCCGGGATCCTCTATTGAACGGGTTCACAAGGAAGCGGTGGAAGACTTTGAACGGATCCAAAAAGAAGCGAAGAGAATCGCGGAAGAGTGCTTGAGCATATTAACGGGTCCGAAAGAAGATTCGGTAACCTACTTTAATTCTTTGAGCTTTGATATTGACACCTTAGTCGAGCTTCCGGAAGACTTTACCGCCGTAGAGAACAAAAACAAAGAGCTTGTAGCGGTACAGCGGTACAACGATAAGAATTATGCAAGAGTGCAAATTCCCATGTTCGGCTCCGTATCCTTAAAAAAATCGGATGAGAATGCAAAAACCTATCTTTCCTCCGAAACGGATACCGATGCTTACGTTTTGGAAAATGCCTTTGTAAGGGCGGAATTTAACGAATACGGAGAAATCGTTCATCTTGTCGACAAGAAAAACGGAAGAACCGTATCCAAGGGAATTTGTAATCAAATAAAGATGTACAAAGACATTCCCACCAGCTGGGACAACTGGGATTTGGATTCTTCCTACAAAAAAATGCCGGTTCCCTTGGACCAAAAAGCGAAAATACGGAAAATTACGGGTCCTCTGTTCCAAACTCTGGTTATCGAAAGGAAGATTCACAACTCCTCCTATACCCAGGAGGTGATTCTGAAGGAACACGGCCCGAGAATCGACTTTCATACCGTAGTGGATTGGAAAGAAAGCCATAAGCTTTTGAAGGTGAACTTCCCGGTGGACATTCAAACCGACGAGGGATTGAACGAAATCCAGTTCGGATATATCAAGCGTCCCAACCACATGTCTCGTCAATACGACCAAGACCGCTTCGAAGTATCCAATCAGCGTTGGACCGCTTTGACGGAAGAAAATTACGGAGTGGCCGTATTGAACGACTGCAAATACGGAGTAAGCATGGAGGACAACAGCATCAACCTGACCCTGTTGAAATCCGGATTGGCTCCGGATATGAATGCGGACAAAGGAATCCAGGAATTTACCTATTCCCTGTATTTTTGGAGCGGTTCCTTCATGAATTCTCCGCTGATCAAGGAAGCCTATGAATTGAATACCGTTCCTTTCCGCGTCACGGGGGAAAAGAATATGGATTCTTTAATCCGCTTTGACTCCGATAACGTGTTTTTGGATACCATCAAGCCTGCGGAGGACGGATCCAAGGATATCGTATTGAGATTCTATGAAGGAAAGAAAATGACATCCCGCTTGGACGTAAAATTGAACTTCGATTTTGAAAGCGTAACCGAAACCGACATGTTAGAGCGAGAAATCGCCCCCGTTGAAACCAATCCGAAAGGCTTTTCTTTCGTCATCAAGCCTTTCGAGATTAAAACCTTTAAAATTAAAATGAAAAAAGCTTAAGAAAGGAAGATCACAATGAGTTCCGAAGTCTTATTCGCCACTACAAGATACGATAAATATGACGTCAGCCAAACCCTTCCGGCCAAGTTTGAAAGGCTCATTGACGCCATGAACATGGAGGATGTTGTCAAGGGAAAATGGACCGCCGTAAAAATGCACGTAGGACGTAATATGGGATATTCGACGGTACATCCTTTGTTTGTTAAGAAGCTGGTTGACAAGTTGAAATCCTACGGCGCCAAGGTGTTTGTTACCGACCAAACGGTATCCGGAGCCCGTGCAAGAGGGTATACCGAAGAATTTTTAGGAGTACCGATTGTGGCGGCGTGCGGCGTCATGAACCGATACTATTACGAAAAATACGTAGACTTTAAAACCTTTAAAAACGTAGATATTGCCGGGCACATCCACGACGCGGAGGTCATGATCGACTTTTCCCACGTGAAGGGACACGGGGTATGCGGTTACGGCGGTGCATGCAAAAACATCGCCATGGGATGCGTTACCGATCGAACAAGGCAGCAAATCCACAGCTTGGAAGGGGGCTTGGAATGGAACGAAGAATTGTGCATTCATTGCGAGGCTTGTGTGAACAGCTGCAACCACGATGCCAACAAATTTGATACGGATAACCGTTATTCCATTAACTTTCACCATTGTACCTATTGCCAGCACTGCGTGAAAGTCTGCCCCACGGAAGCCATCCGATTGAACGTAAACAGCTACGAGGACTTCCAAAAAGGAATGGCTCTCTGTACGGCGGAAGTATTGAAAACCTTTAAGCCCGACCATGTATTTTATATTAACTTTTTAATGAATATTACGGCCCTTTGCGATTGCTGGGGCATGACGACCCCCGCTTTGGTACCGGATATAGGGATTATGGCTTCCAAAGACATTGTGGCTATCGAAAGAGCATCCCTCGATTCCATTAAGTTCGAGGACTTATTGATACCCGGTGTTCCCCACGGTATGGAATTGGGCGATCACGGCCACTTGTTTGAACGCCTCCACGGCAAGAATCCTTTTGTCCAGCTAAAGGAGCTGGAAGCTCTAGGATTGGGAACACAGGAATACACCGTAAAGGAAATCAAGTAGCAACAACTCCTGCGGATGAAAATGTATTCAATAGAAAGAAAGGACGTGCTATAAAATGTCCTTTCTTTCTATTATTCTACATCGTAATTGACAAATTTCATTCCTCATAAAAATACGTTCTAAGTTCCTTAACCAATTCGAACACGGTAGTTGCAGGATTCATCTTCGCCTTTGAACGTATATTTCTTTTTTCTTCATGCATTTTTAACAGTCTTTCTGCACGTTTAATTGCCTCATCAAGGCAACCTTTATCCATAAGTAACTCAAAAATATCTTCATGTTTTTTTCATATTTTTCTATACCAAATTGTTTAAAATGCTTTGTTAACTTATCACAATATTGTTGTCTTGTTATACCGGTATTCATGTACTCGAAATGCAAAAGAAACCATAATTCGATAGCTTCATTGGACCACCCTGTCTTATATCCCTTACTATGAGCCCGGTTAATATCATCATTAAAATCTTGGTCGGTATTGTCGTCCTTATCAAAAATGACCCAAACATTGCCATAAGGCATTACGGACCTATTAATCATGTATTCGGTATAATTTACCAAATCGATAGCACTTCTACCGGTACCCTCTATATCTATTTCTATTTTTTCTTCAACCCTAACACTATTACTGTATTTTGCATTAATTCTATTTTTAATACCTTCGAAATAATTCGGTTCAGTTCGTCCACCCTCACAAACAATCAAATATCGATAAGGAGCTCTTTTTTTGGCATTTTCCTTTCTTTCTCTTCGGTGACGTCTTCTTTTTTTAAACAGTTCTTCGCGATCGCTCCCCACTCTTTTGACCCTCCAATATATAAAATTCTTTCAATAAGGGAACAGCCCCGTATCTTCCGGATAGGTAGTCCTTAGAATAAGTGGCATCATTTCGAACTTTACTGTCATCCTCCAACTTATATTCTGCCAATGAATACAAATTGGATACACCGGCAACGTCCTTTTCTACAAACCAGATTTCATCTCTTCTAAAAACATCTCTTGTCAGAGTAAATGTATCGTGAGTCGTAAAAACCAATTGTGCATTATTTTCATTAATGTTCGGGGCATGAAACATGTTAATGATATATCTAACCAAAATAGGGTGCAACTTCGCATTTAGTTCATCAATAAAAAGAACACTTCCTTTTTTCATAACATCCCACAAGAAATCGAATAAACAGAACATTTTTTGTGTACCGCTCGATTCTTGATCAAATGGAATCTCTATATATTCATTGCTTTTTTCGATTTCGTGTCTTGAATATACTTTATATGCTTCTTTATTTTCATTGTCTTTGGTTTTTTCTACTCGAATTCCTTTAATGCCCGTATCGATAGCAATCAAGAAATCTTCAATTCGTTTTTTATAGGTTTCATTCTCCAAAATTTCCGGAGAAATTCGTCTTGAAATCAAGCTCTCGAAAGCAATATTCCCAAAATCGACAGACGTGTTATTAAAAAACCACTGATATACGGTCTTGGAAACTTCAACTTTCGTCCTTGCAGTTAAAGTTAAAAACAAGGTATTATCATCAACAGCATCTTTAAATTTTTCGGCTTCTGCCATCCTCTTCCCACATTCGATGTTGTTTCCGGTTCTCTCGAACAGCATATTGTATTTTTTCCCACTGATTTTCCTATAATAAAGCCATTCTTCATGAACTCTTTCTTGATCAACCGAAAAACCATATTGATATTCCGTGTCATCTTGAATGAAAAAGACTTCAAATTCAGAAGGCATATTTTTGCTATCGTTATCGAAAGCAAATCCGGTTACCGGGATCGTCTTTTTGCTGCGTTTATTTTCAACACTTTCCATTCCTAATGAGTTATAAATAAAATAATGCATGAAACAAAAGGCTTCAATTACATTGGATTTACCGCTTGCATTTGCACCATAAATTGCTGCCAATTTTAAGTATTTAGATCCTGACTTGGTTTCAATCAGGTTATATGGATGTTCTTTGATAGATGTGGCTGTCATGTCTAAAGTTGCTTCGTTTTTAAATGATTTATAGTTTTTGAAATTAAACTGTACTAACATTTATCTCACCTTCTTTCTTGTTCATCCTCTCATCTTAATATACATTATTTTTTATGAGTTTACTATGGTTTTGTGAGAAATTTTCTCGTAAATTTATTATTTTTATTATTTATTGCCGTAAAATAATAGTCTTATACGCAAATTCCTCAAATTTTAAACTAATAAACCTAGACATTTTCACTTGGTAGAATGATTTGTAGGATATTTTCTCGATCGCTGCGATAATAGACGGGAACTTTTGCTTTTATCAAATTGTAGGCAACATCATATAGGAAAAAGCCGTTTCTTCTTTTCTTCAGTCTTTACTTAAAAACGGATTACCGGCTTATGAAAAATAGCGCCGATTTATTCGGCGCTTCTTTTTAACCTCTGCTCAGAATTTTTATCACACCGTTCTTGGAATGTTTTTCTACGGATTCTTGTACCACATGACCTACCGTTATATCTCCCGAGCCTAATACGGACAGGTTGGATTTTTGGGTTTTGACTCCGGATGCATCCACGTTTCCGAAACCTCTTACCGTCATGTTAAATGCTTGCAGACAACCCTTTCTTACCGTTATATTTTCGAATCCGAAGATGTTCGCGGAAAAAGATCCGGTCAGTTCTTTACAATCCACATTTCCGAAGCCGTTTATAGAAACCTTTAAATGATCGTTTTTCACGCAGTGAATAACTCCATAGCCGTTTATTATAAACCCTCCCTGCTCAATTTAAGAAAATGTCTACGGAACCGTTAACCGTGCCTTTGATTTGCTTTCCCGTATCTTGCCCCGGGTATATTGCTATTTTATTCGAACGGTTCTGCTTCTCCTTATCCGATGCATTGTGGTATATAACGGATAAAGTCCTGTCGGTTTTTTCGATGATCATGCCCGATAGAAAGTCTATGGATCCGACGGCTTGGACAAAGGTTTGGGCATCCTTCGATCTTTCCACCCGTATATTGCCGGAATCCATATCCAAACTCAACGAGTCGACTCCTTTGAAACTTTCCTCGATTTTCCTTCGCCTTTGGGTCCGATGCCGAAAAATTGGTCTTCGTATCGGAAAAGAATTTCTCCTGTACCTTTGTTCGCAATTGTCAGCGTCCGCAAATCGGCCGAACTTCCGTCTTTAAAAAAAACCTTTTCGCCATCCGCATAATCCTTTTCCTTATCCGAATAACAAGCGATTTTGGCGTATACGTGGGCAAGCGGCATATCGCCATCGATTTTTTACGGAAACAGAATCGCCCTTTATCCCGTTCCGCTTCCCCCGAGGTCTCGATCCCAAAAAGCTCATCCATAGAAACATTCGGCACTTTGGCGATAAAAGGCAGATTGGTGATATCCGGAAGGTTGATATCGTTCTCCCACTTGCTGACGGCCTGTGACGATATTTTTAATAGCTCCGCCGGTTCTTCTTGGGTCAGCTTCGCCTTTTTTCTGTATCTTTTGATTCTATTTTCTTAAACCGTATAGATTATACATACCGACATTCCTTCATGGATTGATAACCTGATTGTATCTTTCTTCCTTTTAAGGCACAACAAACATACAACCGGTTGAACTTATAAAAGAGCTTTTTAAAAAAACTTAACCGGCGGTTGATTCAACTGCCGGTTTATATTTATCAAATTCTAAAAAATGTCTTCCAACGCTTTGGCCGCAGTGTAGATGCTCCCGACCCCGCAAATATAATAGACGATTCTTAAGGTCTCCAATATTTCTTCCTTGCTCGCTCCGGCGGCTACGGCTTGTTTGGCGAAAGATTTAACGCCATCCGCCGTTCCTTTTGCCGCATCCAGTGCCAATCCGATTAAAAGCTTCGTTTTTACCGACAACTCTCCTTCCTTTATGGCCGAATTTCGATTCGCCGATATGTGGGTAAAAAGTTCGTTGTCGTTCTCTTTTATAAAATCCAAAGGATTCTTATTCATAACAACCTCCGTGTTTTCATAATATTGCTTTTGCTATTTTACCATAATTTATCCGTTCCGATTCTAATAAAAATACTTCGTATAAATAAAGGACAGGTTTCCCTGTCCCTTGTTCCTATTCCTTCGGTTCGTACCGGTTAAAGCTAACCAAATCTTTTAGGTCTTTTCTTTTCTTCGGAGGCGCTTCCGATTCCGGATAGCCGATAGGCAAAAGTACGATGACTTCCATATTCTCCGGCAGATCCAGTATATCGTGGCATAAATCGGGATTAAAAGCACATACCCAGCAGGAGCCCAAACCCAAATCGGCGGCGGCTAATGCCATGTGGTCCGTTGCAATGGCCGCGTCGATATCGCAGTGGTCCTTTTGGTCGTAGCTTCTTACCCAAGACCGGGCTCGGTCGCCACAGACCGCAATGACTGCCGGTGCACTTTTAAACCACTCTCTCGGATACGCTTTTGATAACCGATCCTTCATTTCTTGATCGGTAACGACGATAAAATGATAAGGCTGGTAGTTCACTGCCGAGGGGGCCAATCTTCCGGCTTCCAAAATCTTCAGTATTTTCTCTTCCTCCACCGGATCCTGTTTAAATTTTCTTACCGAATATCTTTTTCCGGCAAGCTCGAGAAACGACACATACACCACTTCCTTTCCTATGGGATACCCTTAGGCATAGGATAGCACGTTTTATCGAACTTGAAAAGCGTCACGGGATCAGGTCGTGCAATCCATATATTCCAATTTATTGTATTTACTGAATGAATATTCAATCGGTATCCTATATTTTTCCATTTATCCTACAGGCTGTAGTTTATTTCATCGGTTTTCTGTTTTAATCCGGAAGATATGATATAAACAAGGATATACGCTACGGCCGGTTCCACAAGCAGCAACGTTTTTACCGTATAGATTCTGCAAAGAAGATTCAATCCCCCTCCGGTAACTACGGTGGTAACAAACATGATTCCTAAGGCTTTCAAAGCATCCTTTACACCCAGCTCTTTAAAAAGGATGGTCGCGGTAGCAATACAAGGAATATACAAGGTTAATACCACAACGGCAATCACCGTTTGGATATCCGTTAATTCCAAAGGCAGCAGCAAGGCCAAAGCGGCGTCTTTTCTCACCGCTCCTACGATTAAAGCGGCAACGGTTTCCACGGGAAGGCCGAAAACACCGGTGATGAGAGGAGAGAACAGTTTTCCCAAAAAGTCCACCGCTCCGGTTATATGCAATACGTTCATAAGAAACACGCCGAAAAAAACATAAGGCACCGCATCCTTCATAAAACAAGTAAGCCTCATCCGCACCTTTTTCATCTGGTTTTTCAAACGGGGCATTCGGTAAGGAGGAACCTCCATAATCAGCGTAGGGGTGCTGTCCTTTACTCCGTGCTTTAAAATAGCCCCTAAAACCATCCACACGGTGAAAAGAGTGAGAAACACCAAAAGGATGTATTGATGGCCTCGGCTTCCCACGGCTTTGAAGATAAGGGAGGTTTGCGCCATACAGGGGATAACGGTACAGGTAAGAACGGCGGTAATAAATCGCTCTCTTCGGGTTTCCAAGTTACGAATGGCCATAAGACCCGGCACATTGCATCCGCATGCCAAAAACATAGGAATCACGGAATAACCGTGAAGGCCGATTCGGTGGAGGGTCTTATCCAGCGTCACCGCCACTCGAGGAAGGTAACCTAAATCTTCTTAAAAGCCGAAGACAATATAGAAAAGAAGGATATACGGAAACACGACGCCCAAGGATACGAACAAGCCTGTGGTCAGCACGCCCATAGCTCTTTCGTAGTTCAGAGCGTTATTCTCCACGGTTCCGATGAGAAGTTCATGCCAAAAGCTTTGTTTTCCTAAGATTTCGCTCAGTTTTAAAATCAGAGGCGTGTAGCAGCGAGAAAATAAGGCTTCAAGGCCTTTCGTCATATATTCTCCCAAAAAAGAGATTAAGTTAAACAAAGCGAAAAGAACCACAAGAGCCAAAGGAAGGCCGAAAACGGGATGAACGGTAAAATCCTGGAGCCTTTCGATGAAGGTAGGCTTTCGATTCGTCATGTTTTGAACCTTTTCCGTAATCTCCCCGAGTTTTTTCCATCTTGCATCCGACGTCATTTTCGGAACAAAAACAGGCTTTGCCGTCATGCATTTTTCGGAAAGAAGTTTCACTCCTTCTCCCGTTAAGCCGTTGGTAGGAATCACCGATACTTTTAAAAGCTTTTCCAGCTTCTTTACATCGATACGGATGCCTTTTTTCAAAGCGTCGTCCCACATATTCAACGCTAAGATCACGGGTTTTCCGTATTCCATCAGCTGCAGGGTCAAATTCAAATTCCGCTCCAGATTCGCGGCATCCACAACATTTACCAGCACGTCTCCTTTTTCCAGCATCCGTAGAGCCGTTTTTTCCGCTTCCGATTCCGGGTCCAATCGATAGATTCCCGGAACATCCCACACCGTATGTTTTTCATTTTTCATCGTCAGATAGCCGGATGTAAATTCCACGGTGGTTCCGGGGTAATTGGAGGTTTGAACGCTCACACCGGTTAAATGTCCGAACAAAGCGCTTTTTCCTACGTTAGGATTGCCTACGAGAAGAATGTTCATCCTTTCGCCTCCACCCATATTTTCTTAGCCAAAGCATAGCCGATAGCCACCTCGCTGTTCGCCACCCTTACAATCAAGGGACCTTTTGCCGGCAGGGCGTTTTTTTTCACGATCAAAGCTCCGGCTCGAATGCCTAAGGACTCCAACTTGGCTACGGTTTTTTTACCTCCGCTTATGGAGATGATGACGCCGGACCGGCCGATGTCCATATCGCTTAAGGGCATTTTCATACTTAACAACGCGAAAAGCCTCCGTAAAAGAAATACCGGGCTTTCTTTTCTTGCCCGGTACTATTGTATTCTTACGGTATTTACGGTTATGCCAAAATAGACAAGTTTCTCTATACGATTTCACCGATATAGTCGTAAGGCGTTTCTTGGTAAACGTAGTAGTTCAGCCAGTTGGTGTACAACAAGTTGGCATGGCCTCTCCAAGACACTACGGGTTCTTTCGTCTCGTCGTCGTTAGGGAAATAATTCTTGGGGATTTGGATATCCAACCCCTTCGCCTTGTCTCGCAGGTACTCGTTTCTTAATGTTCCCGCATCGTATTCCGAATGCCCGGTTATAAAGACCTGTTTTCCGTCCTTGCTCATGACGATGTAAATACCCGCCTCGTCGGACTCGGATAAAATTTCCAGTTCGTTAACCTTTTCAATGTCCTTTCGTAAAACGGTGGTATGCCTCGAGTGAGGAACGTAAAACACATCGTCAAATCCTCGGAACAGCTTCACATACTGTTTGTTGATTCGGTGAGGGAAAACACCGAACATCTTTTTCTCCAAGGGATATTTCGGAATCCCGTAGTGGTAATAAAGGGCGGCTTGCGCACCCCAACAGATATGGAAGGTGGAAAAGACGTGGGTTTTGCTCCATTCCATGATTCGGGTCAATTCTTCCCAATAGTCCACCTCTTCGAATTCCAGCGTTTCCACCGGCGCACCGGTAATGATCAACCCGTCAAACTTTTGGTCCTTCACATCGTCGAAATGCCGGTAAAATTGTATTAAATGCTCCTGAGGCGTGTTTTTCGACACATGAGATTTCGGATGCAAAAGTACCACATCCACCTGCAAAGGCGAGTTTCCGATCAGTCGAAGGATTTGAGTCTCGGTGACAATCTTGGTAGGCATCAAATTCAAAATGGCAATCCTCAAGGGGCGAATGTCTTGGTGAATCGCCCGATGTTCGGTCATAACAAATATGTTTTCTTTGACTAGGGTTTCGTAAGCCGGTAGACAATCCGGTATTTTTATCGGCATGTAAGCGAATTCTCCTTCCTCGAAATTTTATCTGTCGAACAGTCCGGTAGAAAGATAGCGTTCTCCGGTGTCCGGTAGTATGCATACGATCAATTTGCCTTTGTTTTCCGGCCTTTTTGCCAATTGGGTGGCGGCATAGGCCGATGCTCCGGATGAAATCCCTACCAGCAATCCTTCGGTAGAAGCCAAAAGACGAGAAGTTTCAAAGGCGTCTTCGTTCTTCACCCTGATGATTTCATCCAATATATTCGTATTTAACACCTTCGGTACGAAGCCGGCACCGATTCCTTGAATCTTGTGAGGACCCGGTTTTTCTCCCGACAATACGGCGGAGTTATCCGGCTCCACGGCTACAACCTTTACGTCCTTCTTTCCGGATTTTAAGACCTCTCCCACACCGGTAACGGTTCCTCCGGTGCCGACCCCCGCTACAAAAATATCTACTTGGCCGTCGGTATCTCTCCAAATTTCTTTCGCCGTGGTTTCTTTGTGAATCTTCGGGTTCGCCGGATTTTCAAATTGCTGCGGGATGTATGCGTTTTTCAATTCTTCCGCCAATTCTTTCGCCCTTCGTATGGCTCCGTTCATGCCTTCCGCACCGGGGGTTAACACCAGCTCCGCACCGTAGGCCTTCAGCAGATTTCTTCTTTCCAAGCTCATGGTATCCGGCATCGTTAAAATGCAACGGTATCCTTTTGACGCGCAGACATACGCCAATGCGATACCGGTGTTGCCGCTGGTAGGCTCGATAATGACGGTATCTTTATTGATCAGACCTTTTTCTTCGGCATCTTCAATCATCGCCAATCCGATTCGGTCTTTTACGCTGCCGCCCGGATTAAAATACTCCAGCTTAGCCGCTATGCGAGCTTCCAGGCCTAAGGAGCGTCCGTAATTCGTAAGCTCCAAAAGCGGGGTATTCCCTATTAATTCCGTCAAACTTTTTGCAATTTTCATAAAATTCAACCTCCTGTATTCAATGTAATTAGATATAGAACATGTGTTGGCCCTTCAAGCCCTGCGCTTTGTAATCGTCAGCCAGATCCTGAAGCGTTATATTATTCACCACTTCACCGATGGCTCCTCCGAGCCTATCCCAAACCCTTCGAGTAATACAAAAGTCGTATCGGTTGCACTCCTTGCTTCCTTTTTTACAGTCAAGAAGCTTTAAAGGTCCCTCCAGGGCTTCCAATACCATTCCGACCGTAATGTTTTTCGGGTCTTTTTTTAATGCGTATCCTCCTTGGGATCCTCTTGCTCCCGTCAATATCCCCTTTTTACGGAGAACGGAAAACAGCTGCTCCAAATAACTTTCGGACAACCGATGCCGGTCGGCAATGCTCCGCAGAGAAACAAAACCCTCCGTTTGATGAACCGTTAAATCCAATACAGCCAGAACACCGTAAATTCCTTTGGTAGATAATCTCAAGGTTCTACCTCCTTCCGCCTTAACGACTTTGTAATGGTGCCTCCTCCTACAACATAATCATCCTTGTATAAAACCACCGCTTGGCCCGGAGCCACATAAGGCTGGGGTTCCTCGAAAAGGATTTCGGCTTTATTGTCTTCCATCGGCGTAATGACGGCCTTTGCTTCTTTGGCGTGATACCGAACCTTTACATTCGCCTCGAAATGCTCATCCGGGTTGTCAAAAAGAATGTAATTCATTTGCTCCGCCACAAGTCCGCCAAAAACCGCTTCTTCCTTGGTTCCCAAAACGATGCTGTTGTCTTCCTTCCTTTTTTCAATTACATACATGGGGCGGCCGAAAGCGGCTCCTAATCCTTTTCTTTGACCCACGGTGTACCGTATCAATCCTTGATGCGTTCCGATCGTTCTCCCTTCGGTATCCTTAAAAGGTCCGGGCTTAATTTTTTGATCCGTATGCTTCATGATAAAGTCCGCATAGTCTCCGTTTCCGACGAAGCATATATCTTGACTGTCCGGTTTATTCGATATTTTTAAATTCAATTGCTCCGCTATTTTCCGAACCTGAACCTTTGTGTATGTCCCTAAAGGGAACAACGATCTTTCCAACTGCTCTTGGCTCAACATGTATAAAACGTAGCTTTGGTCTTTCTGTCCGTCCAAACCCTTTTTCAAAACGTATCGTCCTTTGGTAGAATCGAATTCTTTACGGACGTAATGCCCCGTTGCGATATAGTCGATATCCATGGATAGGGCTTTTTTCAGCATTGCCTCGAATTTGATTTTTTGGTTGCAGACAATGCAAGGGTTCGGGGTATAGCCCTCCAAATACGAGTTTACAAATCCGCCCACCACTTCGCTTGAAAACAAATCTTTAAAATTCAATACGTAATACGGAATGCCCAAATCATAAGCGGCATTTCGAGCATCGTCGATATCTTCCAGCGAACAACAGGTTTTGTTGTAGGATTCCTGCCGGTCGTCATCCCATAATTTTAAAGTCACTCCGATTACTTTATATCCTTGTTCTTTGAGAAGCGCTGCGGCTACGGTACTGTCTACGCCGCCGCTCATCCCTACCATTACTGATTTTTGCAACATGACACCGCCTTTTTAAATGTAGTACATACCGGCCACGTTCTCATTCATGGCTCGGTATTCATTGGCCAAGTCCTCCAGAGTGATGGAATCCGCCGTTTTTATCACGCTCTCGTCAACTCTTTGCCAAACCTTTCGGCTTAAAAAATCGTTTAAGTCGCTGTCCGCTTGGTTGCCTTGGGCAACGGACAGCTCTCCTTCCAACACTCGAAGGACCATACCCACGGTTATTTTCTCCGGATGGTCTGCCAAAACATAACCTCCTTGGGCACCCTTTACACTCTTTACCAAGCCGGCTTTACGCAAGGATGAAAATATTTGTTCCAAATAGTTTACCGACACATCCTGTCTTTTCGATATGGTATTTAGCGAAAGCTGCTCGGCTCCCGAATACACGGCCAAATCCACCATGGCCCGAAGGCCGTATCGACTCTTCGTAGATATTTTCACTTGGTACCCTCCGTTCATTCCTAGTATTCCTATATGTTTATATATATTATTCGCTTTCCGTTCATTCGTCAAGTAAATTTTTATCATTTTTCGTTCTTTTCATCCGACAAAAATAAAAAAGGCCGTATCGTAAATCTGCCTATGAAAACGACGACACGCGGTGCAGCCGTTCTTAAGCAGACGACCGCGTGCGTCGATATGGGGGTCTTTATTTTTTGTTTCGACTTCTTTATATCAAAACCGTACCTTGAAATACGATCTCGGCATCTCCCGTAAGGATAACCGTTTCGTCCGAATAATTCACCGTTACATCGCCGCCTTTTAAGAT